>JAYTIO010000356.1:0-6631 GCA_043731805.1 Pedosphaera sp.
GCAAAAGCGCAGCCGACCAGCACGGCCAGCAACAGATGGAGGATGGGCTTCACGCCGACAGTAAATCCGCGCGTGCGCGCGGCGTCAACGCGCGGAAGGCAGGGCCGGTGGTGGTGCCTTCGCCAGTCTCATGCGCTCCGGCAGCAGCGCGCGGATGGCCTCGATGCGGCGGCGATTCACACCGAGGTCGCTGTGGCCGACGCGCGAGGCGGAGCGGACGTGAATGGTCTGCGTCGCCTCGTCGAGGTGGAACTCCACGTCATCCACGAAGCGGAAGACGAGACTGCGGCACTCGAAGTGCAGGTAGTTGTCCCGCTCGGTGATGAGCTTGGCGCGCGGCAGTTTGGCGATGGCCTGCTTCAGTTCCTCCTTCGCCGCTCCCGGCGAACGGTCCAGCGCGAAGAGCGCGATGGCATGGCGCGGGTCCGTCGCGGCGCTGCTCACGCAGTTGGGCGAGTCGGGGCAAGGCGCGAGTTTGCCGCCGGTGAGGCCGAGGTGGGTGGGCACGGAGTCAGTCATGGACAGCAAGGCGAACACGGCAAACACAATCAACCCCGCCCGCCCCAGCCGCAGCGCGAGGCACCGTCGCAACGAAGGCTCGGCGGGCTTGGCCATCAACGGACGGGACGGTTGCGGTGGAGGCTTGGGTAAAAGCGCTTGTGGATTTCGAGCAGGCGCGACAGCTCGACGTTCGGGTCCGGGTGGTCGTCCACGCGCACGTCAATGTAGCGGTCGGTGGCGCGGCCGTAGCCGCCCTGCTCACGCACCACGAGCAGCGCGGCCGACTGACGGCCGCGCGTGTCACCGCCTTCGCCTTCGCCGGCGTGCAGCGCAGCCACAAGCCAGTCGGCGAGTTCGCTGTCCGCGACGGACTGGGCTTTCTCGTAGGCCGCCGCCATCGCCTTCACCACGGCTTCGCCCGCGAGGATGTTGCCCTGCACGGCGAAGTTCGGGCGCACGATGTGCCCCGCCCAAGCGTTGCACTTCGTGCCGGTGTGGCTGGCGGCGCGGCCCTTCGCGTCCACGATGCCGAGCTGGCGAATGTCGCGGCCTTCGTCGGTCTCGGTGAGGAGGCGGACGGCTTGCTCGGGGCTGCTGCCGTTGGCGAGCAGGTCGAGGCCACGCGGGCCGTAGGTGATGTTGGCCGAGGCCTGCGTGGCGATGGCTCCGACGCCGGCGCGCGCCCACGGGACGACAGTGCCGACGCCGAAGAACTTGCTCTGCACGGCGACGCCGAGGTCGCCGGTCAGCGGGTCTAGGGCGACGATGGAGTAGGTGGCGATGACAGGAGGGATGAGCATGGCGACGAGCGGAATTCTGCGGGGCGAGCCGGACAATGCAAGCCGGTTGAAGGCGGGGTCGCGCGCGTGTGTCCGCCGCCATCGCACCCCTCTTTTTCCGTGCAATCCGGGCGCGTGCCGACTACTTCTTTCGGTAAGCAAAACCGAACGGCGAGCGCAGGCTCGGCGTTCGTTGGAACCCAAATCTTATGGCTGCGCGCGACTATCCCCCGGACAATCCCGACGAACCACAACCCAGTGCCGCCCGACCGCGTGAGCACGGCGTTCGGCATCCGGACGATGTGGGCTTCGTGCGGCGGCTCCTCACGTGGACGCGCTTCCTGCTGGGGGCGCTGACGGCGGTTTACTGCGTGGTGCTGCTGGCCCTCCTCTACGGGCTCGAATACCGCGCGGAGGAACACCCCTTCCTCAGCACGGGGATGTATCTGCCGCCATGGGGTTGGTTGCTGCCGCTGGCCGCGCTCGCGCCGCTGTCCCTGCTCTTCTACGCCCGGCTGCTCATCCCGCAGGTGTTGTGCGTGCCGGTGGTGCTCTTCGCCTTCATGGACCTGCGCTGGCACAACTGGCCGGTGGCCCTCAACCCGACGGTCAAGCTGGTCACGAACAACATCGGGCAAGACCACCACGACAAGCTCAAGCGGAATTTCAAAGACTTCGCCGACCTCCAGGGGGCCGACCTCATCGCGCTCCAGGACGCCAACGCAGCCGTGCGTGGGCCGGAAATCGCGACGCAGTTTCCCGACCGTTACGTCGTTGGTAAGGATCAGTTCATTCTGGTCAGCAAGTTCCCCATCCGGGCAGCCGACGCGCTACCATGGTCTGACCCCGGCGAAACCAAGCAGCGGGTGGCGGCGTGGTTCGAGGTGGAAGCCCACGGCCAGCCGCTGCTGATCTTCATGGTTCACATGCCCACGCCGCGCGACCAGATCGTCGCGATGAAGGGGTTGGGCGCGTTCTCAGCGTTGCTCGGACGCGAGGGTGGGCACGGCAGTAAGGTTCGCGAGGAGAACGCGGCCTTCTTCAAACAGCAGATGAAGCTGGCGCAGGACATGGTCTCCCTCACCAAGACTGCCAAGGTGCCCTTCATCGTCTGTGGCGATTTCAACGTGCCGACGCACGGGGAAATCTACCGGCTCTACCGGGACAACTGGATCGAGGCGTTCAATGTCTGCGGGCAGGGCGTCGGGGCCACCTTCCCCGGCGACTCGCACATCCCCCCTTGGCTGCGGCTGGACAACGTCTATTGCGGCAAGACCGGTCTGCGTCCCATCCACGCGGAGGCGGAGGCGGGCCGGCAGTCCCAGCACCTTAGCATGGCGGCGACGTTTGAGCTGACGGGTGGGGGCACGCGGAAGAAGTAGCCGCAGTGCCGCCGGCCTGTCGCCGCCGTTCCGTGACTGGGAAGCAAAGGGAGGAGCACCCCAACGGGCGAACTGGAGGGATGGAGTGCCTTCACCGGCGCGCGGGCGGTCCCCGCCCGCACGAGCAAGCCGGGACATTCCGCACCGGTCTTGACCACCGCCCACGCTGCGACCAGGGACCGGTCGCGCGCCGCGCTCAGTTCACGTAGATCAGTTCGTTGCTCATGAGCAACGCCTGCGTGAGGCGCTCCCACGGCGTGAACGGCTGGGTTTGCAGCTTCTCCTTCACTGGGCCGCTGAACTCCCGCTGCGCGTTCCAGACGTATTCCTCGCCCGGCTTCACGCCGGGCATGTGGAGGATGGGCACCCAGCGGAACGAATCGTCCTCCGACGTCCCGCGGCTGGTCACGATGAAGTCCAGGGCTTCGCCGCGTTTGACCACGATGTCCTTGAGGTTCGTCACCACGTCTTTCCCCGCAGCTTGCCAGGAGCCGAACTCCCCGCCGGTCGCACGTGCCACGATGGCCTCCACGCCGTCGCCTGTCTTTGCGTCGTGCTCCAGCTTGCCCTCGATGCTGAGGACGCCGTCACGCGGGGCAATCCAGCGGCGGACGACGGAGTGTTTGCGGTCGCCAGGGATGCCCCCGACGGCGTTGAGGGAGACGGTGAAGGTCATGCCCCGCAGCGCGGTCAGGGCGGGGCTGCCCTTGTCCTTCTTCGGGGGTTCCTTGCGCAACTCGGGGGCCTTGCGCACGTCGGCGAGCACCCAGGAGTCCTTGAGGAAGGCCGGCATCGGCTCGAAGCCTGCGAGCTTCTTCGCGTCGGGGTCGTATTCGCCGTAGCCGTAGTGCCACGCGCGCTGCTCCGCGCCGCCCATGGCCGGCTTGGCCTGCTGGTCGGCGACGTAAGCCTTCGCCAGTTGGATTTCCGCCGCCGTCGGGGCGCGCTGGAAGAAGAGCTGGTAGAGGAAGCCAATTTTCTCCTCGTCCTTCGCGCCGGAGAGCAGCTCGGGCCGGCCCACGACGTGCCGGGCTTGCTCGACGACGAAGCCGTTGTTCATCAAGTAGAGCGCCTGCAGCGGCACGGTGGTCAACACGCGCGAGGGCGCGGTCATGTCTGGGTTCGCGAAGTCGAAGATGCGGAACGAGTCGGCGATCTTCGCGCGGTCAATGTAGCCGTAAACCGTGCGCCGCCCAGAGGTGGTGAGGTCCTCGGAAGGCCCGCCGCGTTCGTCGAACTCGTGCTTGCCGCCCAAGGCCAGCAGCGTGTCGCGCAACGACTCGAAGTCCAGCCGCTGCAAGTTCTGCCGCCAGAAGAGCGCGTTGCCGGGGTCAACCTTCGAGTTCGCCGCGTTGTCCGTGGCCACCTGCTGCCAGGTGGCGGAGAGGATGATGAGCTTGTGCAACGGCTTCACGCCCCAGCCGTCGGCCATGAACCGCGCGGCGACGTAGTCCAGCAGTTCCTGATTCGAGGGCGGCTCGGAGCGCAGACCGAAGTCGCCGAGCGTGCGGACGATGGCGTCGCCGAAGTGCCAGTTCCAGGCGCGGTTCACGAAGACGCGCGCGGTGAGCGGGTTGTCCTTGCTGGCGACTTCGTTGGCCAGGTTGAGCCGGCCGGAGCCGGTGGTGAAAGGCTTGGCGTCCGAACCGCCGAGGATTTCCAGCCAGCGGCGTTTGACCACCGGACCTTTGTTGGTCGGCTCGCCGCGGATCATCACGAACGGGTCCTTGGGCTTCTCCACGTCTGAGAGCGCCATCGCCCGCGGCGGGCTGCCGGGGTGGGTGCGCTTGAGTTCGTCCAGCTTGGCGCGCTCGGCGGCTTCCTTGTTGTTGAGGCCTGCCCCCGCGATGCGTTTCAGGCTGGCCGAACTGAGCAGCACCGGGGAGCCTTTATCGTGCAGGAAGGCGTTCAGGCCGACGCGCGCACCCGCCGGCTGCTCGCCCTTGTCGGCGAGTCGCTCCGTCTCGCGGAACAGCTTGCCGTAGCTCTCGGCCAGCGCGCCGATGTTCTCCGGCGGCTTGGTGAAGAGCAGGGCGACGAGTTCGTTCACCGATTTGTCGGCGGCGAATTGAGCGGCCAGCGCGGTCGCCTGCGCGGAAAACTCCTCGTCCTTCAGCGCGGCAAACGCCAGCCACGGCCCGAGGACGGGGTCGGCCTTCCGCGCCGGGGCCTTCAGGTAAGCGCTCCACTGGTCGAAGACATCAAGGTCCAAGCCCCGCTTCTCGCGGACCTGCTTGGGGTTCTTGCCGGGCTGGAGGGACTCGCGCACGCCGAGGAGATACTTGTCCACCGAGTTGCGGAAGGTGTCAGTCAGGCGCTCCATTTCCACGTCCTTCACGTTCGCCATGCGGGTGAGAATCTCCTCGGACTTCTTCTGAAAATCCTGGAAGTCCGCCTCCGACTTCGGCTTCGACAGCATCGGCTCTTCCGCCGGCTCGATGGAGGCGGTGAACACGCCGTGCAGCGAGTAATAATCCTTCTGCGTGACCGGATCGAACTTGTGGTCGTGGCAGCGCGCACACGCGGCGGTCACGCCCATGAGGCCCTGCGTGATGACATCAATGCGGTCGTCAATGACCTCGTTCACATTGCCCATGAAGCGCTTGCCCACCGTGAGAAAGCCCATCGCGGCCAGCGGCGTGCGGTTCTCCGCCGTCGCGAGGCGGTCGCCGGCGATCTGCTCGCGGAGGAACTGATCGTAAGGCTTGTCGGCGTTGAACGCCTGGATGACGTAGTCGCGGTAGGTCCAGGCAAAGGGGTAGCTGGTCTTGTTCTTGGCGTTGTTGTTCCGGTCCCCGCTGGTGTCCGCGTAGCGCGCCACGTCCAGCCAGTGCCGGCCCCAGCGCTCGCCGTAGCTTGGGGAGGCGAGCAGCCGGTCAATCACCTTCTCGAACGCCTTGGCGGAGTTGTCGGCGAGGAAGTCATTGACCTCCTGCGGCGTCGGCGGCAGGCCGGTCAGGTCGAAGGTCGCGCGCCGAATCAGCGTGCGCTTGTCCGCAATGGGCGAGGGTGTCATCCCCTTCGCTTCGAGCTTCGCGAGCACGAACTTGTCGAGGTCGTTCTTCGCCCACTTGCCCGCGTCCTTCACCTTGGGCACGGCGGGGGCCTTCACCGGCTGATACGCCCAATGCTCGCGGGCCTTGTCCCAGTCCACCTTGAGCGCGGCCACTGCGGCACTCGTCTCCGTGCGCGGGTCCGGCGCACCCATGCGGATCCACGTCTCGAAGTCCGCGATGACCTGGGCGGAGAGCCGGTCGCCCTTGGGCGGCATCATGTCATCCGGGTTGGTGGACTTCAGGTCCTTGAGGAGCAGGCTTTTCTCCGGCTTGCCCGGGACGATGGCCGTGCCGCTGGTGCCGCCCTTGAGCAAGCCGTCTTTGCTGTCCACGTAGAGACCGCCCTTGAGCTTCTCGGCCTTGGCCGAGTGGCAACTGTAGCAATGCTCGGCCAGCACGGGCCGGATTTTCTTCTCGAAGAACTGGAGCTGGTCGGGATCGAGCTTGGCGGGCGCAGCCGAGGCCGTGAGGGCAAACTGGACTCCGAGGACGGTCGTGAGGGTAATGAGTCTGGCGGTCATAAATTATTGCTGCCCCGGTAGAGGCGGTGGTGAAACAAAAGGTTACTGTCGGGGGCAGCTGACCCCGAGGGACAGTGTCCAGTGCTCAGTGATCAGAAGTCAGAGTGCCGCACCGACCCCCGACCGAACACTGCCCCATTGCCGAGGCCCCACCCCACCCCCTCACGCCGGCGGTGGCGTGGGCGGCGTGGGCGGTTGCGACCGGTTCTCCCGGTTGAAGAACCGCGCCAACCCCTCGCTCAGGTTGTCATCCACCCCCGCTAGGCCCGCGTCCTTCAGCCGCCGCCGCACCCCCAGCAGCGCCGCAAACGCGTCACTGTTGGCCTGGAACAGCGCGCTGCCCAGCCGGTCCGTCACCCGTTGCAGCCGGAGCTGCCGCGGCAACAACACCG
>JAYTIO010000357.1:0-8319 GCA_043731805.1 Pedosphaera sp.
CGGCGTCGGCATCATCGAGCCGCTCGACGACATCCGCGCCGGCAACCCGCCGAGCAACCCCGAGCTGCTCAACTACCTCGCGAAGGAGTTCGTGGACAGTGGGTTCAACACGCGGCACTTGATGAAGCTCGTTGCCAAGTCCCGCACCTATCAGCTCGCGGTGAAGACGCACCCGTGGAACGAGGACGACAAAATCAACTTCAGCCACGCCACCGCCCGCCGCCTCAGCGCCGAGGTGCTCTACGACTCGATTTACAAAGTGACCGGCGCGAAGTCGAACATCCCCGGCGTCCCCGCCGGCACGCGCGCCGCCGCCCTGGCGGACACGGTGAAGCTGCCCGATGGCTTCTTCGCCACGATGGGCAAGCCCGTCCGCGAGTCCGCCTGCGAATGCGAGCGCATCAGCGACATGCAGCTCGGCCCCGTGATGGCGCTCATCTCCGGCGCGACCGTCGGCGACTCCATCAGCACGCCGGACAACGCGATTACCAAGCTCGCGAAGGAAGTCACCGACGACCGCCAGCTCATCAACGAGTTGTTCCTGCGCATCATGAACCGCCCGGCGAAGGCCGGTGAGATTGAGACCACGCTCAAGAGCTGGGCCACGCTCAAGGCCGACCACGCCACGGTGGGCACCTTGCTGGCCGACTACGAAAAAGTTTCCCCCGGACTCCAGAAGCAGCGCGAAGTGACCCGCGCGAAGGACCTAGCCGACTCGAAGGCGGAGCTCGCCGCCTACGAAAAGGAAATCGCCCCGCGTGAGGCCCAGCTCGACACTGAGCAGAAGGAACGCACCGAGAAAGCCGAGGCCGAGCTGAAGCGTTTCAACGAGCAGGACTTTCCGAAGCGCCTAGCTGAGTTCGAGAAAAAGCAGGACACAAAAACCGCGTGGACCGCTTTCACGACGAAGAACCTCAAGTCCACCGGCGACCTCAAGCTTGAGCAGCAGGAGGACAAGTCTGTGGTCGTCACCGCCGGCAAGGCCCCGCGTGCCGAATACACCTTCACCCTCGAGACGGACTTGAAGGAGGTCAACGCCCTGCGCCTCGAAGCGCTGACCGACAAGCGCTTCCCGAAGAACGGTCCCGGCCGCGCGCCCGACGGCAACTTCGTGCTGAACGAAATCACCTTGAGCGTCGCGCCCAAGGACAAGCCCGCCGACGCGAAGAAGGTCGAACTCGTGAAGGCGCTGGCCGACTTCAGCCAGGACACTTTCGAGGTCGCCAAGTCCATTGATGGCTCGAACAACAAGCAGACAGGCTGGGCCGTCTCGCCCAACGGCGGCGCGACGCACTGGGCCACCTACGAGCTGAAGGCCCCGCTCACGAACACTGCCGGCGTGATTCTCACTGTGAAGCTGGCGCAGCAGTTCAACGGTGGCGAAGACAAGGGTTTCACGCTGGGCCGCTTCCGCCTCGCGGGCACCGCCGCGAAGTCGCCGGGCCTGAGCCAGTCCGAGGAGCTACGCGAGTTGTTCGCCATGCCGGCCGACCTGCGCACCAAGGATCAAGCGGCGGCCTTCGAGAAGATTGTCCGGGCCAACGACACTGAGCTGGCCAACCGCATCAAGCAACTCGCCGACGCGAAAAAGCCGCGCCCGGTGGATCCGCGCGTCAAGGAACTGAAGGACGGCGTGGCCCGTCTCAGCGAACCGCTCTCGGCGGACGCGAAGCTGGCGAACCTCAAGCGTGCCTCGGAGTTGAGCACCAAGCAGCTCGAACAAACACGCCTCATCGGCGCACAAGACCTCGCCTGGGCGCTCATCAACAACCCGGCGTTCCTCTTCAACCGGTAAACGCGTCGCCGAGCGACAAATACGTCGCCCAGGCCCGTGAGTCGTAGGCTGGTCGGCGATGAAAGTCCGTGCGTTGGATTTACTGGAGCGGGTGCTTCGTGTGCGCAGGCAGGCGGCTTCCCAGCGGTCATTGCCGAGGCCTTTGCCATGCCGGATGCTTGAGACCGGCTTCGTGCGTTTGGCTGCTATCTGCCAGGGAAACACGGTGCCCACCAAGCGCGGGAGCCGCGCACTGCGGGGCTGGTGCAGACATCAGTTTGTGTCCCTAACCCCGCAACGGGGGAAGGTTTTGAATAGCCTCTGCTGGGGTGAAGTCGGTGAAGGGTTCCCGGATTGTCTGGGCGGTATGAATTACGTGTCATGAAGAAGTTTTTGTTCGCGGCGGGAGTGTCGGTCTTGGTTCTCAGTCAGCCGATCACCCACGCCCAGGCACCCGCGGCCGGCGGCGCGTTGTCGCTGGTGGATGACAAGAAAGCCAAGGCGCTGATTGACGCGGGGGATGCGCGCTTCGAGGCGGGGGAACTGCCCGCCGCGATGGACCTCTACAAGGCCGTCATGGACCGCTATCCCATCTCGCGCTGGCGCTTCCTCGCGCGGCTCCGCATGGGCAAGCAGTTCCTCAAGGAGAAGAAGTTCGACCTCGCGCTCGACCAGTTCCGCCGCGTTGCCGTCGAGGATAACAAGGACGCCGACCAGCGCGGCGACTCCAGTCTTCAGGTGGGCATTTGCTTTTTCGAGATGGGCAAGTTCGAGGAGGCCTTCGGCGAATTGCGCAAGGTCATCAAGCTCCACCCCGGCACGCCTTACTCGAACGACGCCTATTACTACATCGGCCAGGCGCACTTCAAACTCGGGCGCTACGGCAATGCCATTGAAGCCTTCAAGAACGTGGGCACCTCGATTGACCCGCAGGCGCAGGAAGCCGAGAAGCTCGATGCCGGCAAGCGCCTCTTCATCAAGATTGATGACAAGGACCTCTCCGCCCAGGCCGGCGAGACCGGCGTGGTCGTCACCATCGAGACCACGGCGGGCGACAAGGAGTCTGTCACCTGTTTCCCGGTCACGCCGGGTGCGCCCATTCTCATGGGCAGCCTCCGCACCCAACTCGGCGACGCCAAGCCCGGTGACGGCATCGTGCAACTCATCGGCACGGATCGCATCAAGGTCACCTACATTGACAAGCAGACCGCCGACGCCCAGCTCAACGTCGTTCGCACCAAGGAAATCCGCGTCGTCGGCAACGCGCGCGTGAAGGTGGTGGACGGCGCGTTCGCCGAGATGGTGGGCGCGGTGGTGCTCGACAAGCCGGCGTTCCTCCTCGTGCAGGATTCCGACCGCGACACCTCGGCGAAGTCCGATGAAATCGAAGTCATCGTCCGCACCAAGCGCCCGGTGGAGGAGAACCCCGACAGCGAGAAGGCCGAGAAGCCTGCGAACAACATCGCCGCCGCGCTCGAAGCGCTGGAGAAGGCGGAGCCGGTGTTCAAGACCATTGACGAGAAGAAGGTCAAGCTCGTCGAGAAGCCCGCCGAGGGTGCGGCCCCCGGAGCGGCGGTTCACACGGGCGTGTTTATTGGTGTCATCCAGATGGCGCGGCAGGGCGACACGCCGAACCCCGCCGCCGTCGTCGCGCAGGTCGGCGACGTGCTGGAGATTGAGTATCTCGACGAGGTGAGCCTCGAAGCCAAGCCCGTCACGCGGAAGACGGTCGCCCGCGTCATCGAGGGCAACCTAAATCCGCTCCAGGTCGCCAACGCGAAAATCAACGACGAGGAGCTGAAGTTCAAAACCGCGCTCAAGACCAGCGAGGCACTCAAGAACATCGGCAACATCTACAAGGACCTCGGCCTCACCAAGCAGGCCACGGAGAAATACAAGCAGGCGCTCGTCGAGACCGAGCAGGTCGCCCGCAGCTACGGCGCGTTGAACCAGCGGCTCCTCGAACAGACCTACGTGCAGATGTGGAAGATTTACTACGCGATGGACGACCTCGGTCGCGCCGCGCAGATGTGCCTGGAGCTTCAGCGGCGGTTCCCAGAAAGCCCGTTCGTGGATGACGCGCTCCTGCTCATGGGCCAGGTCAGCCAGAAGCAGGGCAAGTTCCAGGAAGCCATCGGCATCTATCGCCGGCTCGCCGCGCTGAAGAACTCGCCGCTCGCGCCCGCCGCGCAATACGCCATCGGCGAGTGCTACGAGGAGCTGGGCACGACGCAGAAGAACAAGATTTACTACGACGAGGCGTTCCTCGCGTTCAAGGGCTGCTTCGAGAAGTTCCCGAACTCGAACCAGGCCGGCGACGCGCTCTCGAAGATGGCGGAGTATTACTACAGCAAGGAAGACTTCACCCGCGCGCTCGACCTCTACGAGGAGGCGCTCCAGCAGTATCAGGACAGCAAGTTCATTGACGTCATCCTCTACAACTACGGCCGCTGCCTCGTGAAGATGAAGAAGCTCGACGGCGCGGTGGAGAAGTTCAACCAGCTCATCTCGACCTACCCGAACAGCAAGATGGTGGCGAACGCGCAGAAGATTGTGGAAGCCATCGAGAAGCGCAAAGGCGCGGGCGGCACCGCGAACTAAGCGTCCGCGCTGCTTATTTTCAACCCATCTCCGAACCGTCCTATGAAAATCCGTTCCCTCTTCCCGCTCGCCGCGTTGCTCGCGGCGTCGCTCACCGTCCAAGCCGCGGCGCCGGATGACGCCATCGCCAAGCTCGAAGCCGCCGTCCGCGCGGGTGGCGCGGGCAAGCCCGCCGCCGCCGTCGAGTTGGCGCGCGCGCAAGTCGCCGCCGGCCGGCTGATCTCCGCGCAGCAGACCGTCGAGCGCTTCCTGCGCGAGTCGCCCAACGACCCGCAGAAGAACGCGATGGCCTACCTGAACGCCCGCCTCCGCGAATCCGGTGGTAATGTCGCCGACGCCATCTCGCTCTACCGCACCGTCGCTGAGCAGACACCCGTCGTGCCCGAGCGCGCCGAGGCGCTGGCTGATTGCGTGCGCGCCGCTGCGCTGTTGGGCAACACGGCGATAGTCGAGCGCTGCCTCGCTGAGTTCACCGAGTCCTTCCCGTCGGATGCGCGCACGCGCGAGTTCCTCCTGCGCCTCTATCGCCAGCGCGCGAGTGTGAACGACCATCGCGGCGCGGCGGAGACGGCGCACCGCTTCAAGGCTGCCTTCCCCAGCGACCCCGCTGCGAATGCCTTCACCGAGTTTGGCCACCTGTATTCCGCCGGGGATTATGCCGGAGCAGTCGTCGCCTTCGAGGCGGAGCGCAAGCTGCCCGGCTTCGTCCTCAACGCGTCCATCGTCAGCACCGCCATCGAGGCGATGCGGCGCGACACGAACAGCTACGCGAAGGTCGAGCCGCTCGCCGCGCAGTTCACCGCACTCACCGGCGACGCGCAGTATCAGGTGCTCGCGCTCGGTTATCTCCCCGACCTCGGCCTCACGAATCAGGCCGTTGCGCTCGGCGCGCAGCTCCTGCCGAAACTTGCGGCCACCGCCTGGGGACCGACTGTCCGCCTGTCGCACGCCTACGCTCTGCGTCGCGCGAACCAGTTCGATGCCGCCGAGAAGGAGTTGCTCGCCCTGCTCGCGATTGACCCGGCCAACGGCACCGCCTGGGACCGTCTCTCCGAAGTCACCGGCTTACTCAAGCGCCCCGAGGCTTACGGCAAACAGCTCGAAGCCGCGCTCTCCGCGTCCGCCGCGCTCAAGAACCTCACGCAGCGCTCCTCGGCGCGCGGGCAAATCACTTACCGCCTCGCTGCCCTCGCGTGGGCCAAGCCCGACCCGGATGCCGCCGCGAAGTTCGCCCGCGCCTTCCTCGAGACCGAGGGCGAGGCCAGCTACGGCGCGCAGGTCATCAGTATTGCCGCCGCCGTGAGCTTCCTCGGTCTGCCCGAGGCGACGAAGGCTGACGAAGATGCCGACACCGCGTTGAAGGCTGCGAAGACCGCGCACACCAAGGCTGTCGGCGACGCGAAGAAGGCGCAGACGCCGCCCACCGCGAAGGAAGCCGCCGACAAAGTTGTCGCCACCGCGAAGGACGTGCTCGACAAAGCGCAGGCGAAGTCCGACGCCGACCAGAAGACCCTCACCGAGACGCGCGCCAAGTCCGTGGGGAAGTTCGACGCGTTGCTGCCGTCGTTGGAGAAGTATCTCACGCGCACCGTGGCGTGGGGGCCGGCGCTCGGGTCGGTGGACGCGACGTTCAAGCCGCACTTCCCGCCCAAGACGCTGGTGGCCGAGCACAAGAAGCTCAATGAGATGCTCCAGCGCGTGCGGCAGAACGACGTGGTGAAAGCCTCCCTCGCGAACTTCCAGACCGCTCGTGCGGCGGGCCAGTGGCCGAAGGCGGGGCAGGCGGGCGACCAGCTCTTGCCGAAGCTCCTCGAAGCCGGCGGTGCGCTCGGTCTCGAAGGCGGGCACGAGGTGATTGTCGCGATGTATAACGGCGGCCAATACGAGAAGGCCGTCACCGCCGCGCGCCTCTACTTCGCCAAGTATCCCGGCGCAGCGGGGCCCCTCTATTACACCATGCTCTGCGCACGGCAGCTCGGCTCACCGAAGAATAAGGACGTAAACGCCCTCGTGGACGATGTGGTCAGCAAGGCCGGCGGCAGCTACTGGCCGAACGACGGCTGGGGCCACGTGCGCACCTACACCTTCGAGGTCGCCGAGCAGAACCGCCTCCCCGCCGGCATGGAAGCGGAGCTCAAGGCAATGGTCGCGCTCTATCCCGGCAGCACCGGCATTGCCGAGTTGCAGCGGCGCATCGGTGCCGCGCAGGCGGCGGTGGGTGAAGTGGACAAGGCGAAGCAGACGCTGCTCACCGCGTTGAAGTCCGCGCAGCCCACGGCCTCCGAGCCGCTTGTGTTGCACACCATCGCGACGTCGTTCACCAACGCCGCCGACTGGGCGCTGCCCGCGCTCGACGCTTATCTCGCCCGCCCGAATCGCGGGCCGGCGCAGGGCGGCATTCTGTTGCTGCGCGGCAATCTGTTGCTCACCGAGAGGAAGGATACCAACGCCGCGATCAAGTCCATCCAGCTCGCCGCCGCGCGGTCGGGCGACTTCGCATGGACCGCCGGCAGCGTGCCGTGGCAGTGGGGTGAAACCCTCTTGCAGACCGTCGCCAGCGCGAAGCCCGAGGACGCGAAGCCAGCCGATGTCGCGCTGCTTTCCGACATCATCACGTCGCTTGGCGCGGTGCAGGCGCACTGGATGCCGGCGCTGCTCGTGCGTCAGGCGCAGCTTGGGCAGAGCCTGGACTTCACGCACACCGTCAACCGCCTCACCGTCGGGATGAACCCGAACGATGGGAACTGGTTGGCGAACTATTACATCCCGTGGGCGCAGCAGGTCGCGTCGCTGAACCGGCCAGAGTTGTCCGGCCTCATCCTCCGCTCGGCGGTCAACCGCTTCACCGGCGTGGACCCGAAGCTCCGCGCGCAGGCGTCGCAGGCGCTGTTCAGCCTGAGCAACAAGCACGGTTTCCCCGCTGCCGACATTGACGAGAAGCTCGAATGGGCGCCGCTGCTCAAGTCCGCCATGAGCTTGCGCATGGGCGACCCCATCGCGGCGTGGAAGGCCTTCCAGGCGAACGAGCCGCTCTTCCTCAAGCACGAGGACAAGCTGCCCGCCGATTACATCCGCTGGACTTCCGACCGCCTGCTCCAGCGCGACGACGAAGCCTCGCGCGACCTCGCCGAGAAGATTCTCCGCCGCTGGGTCATCGCTAACGAGAACTCGACGGTCGTCCCCATCGAAGAGAAGGCCAAGACGCAGCTCGCGCTGGCGGACTACTACTTCAAGACCCTGCGCTACGACCTCTCGCGCTCGGAATGCACGTCGCTACTCAACCGCTTCCCGACCACGGCGGAGGCGGTGGACGCGCAGTTCCGCATCGGCGAGTGCTACCTCCAGCAGAAGATGTATGTAGATGCCGCGAAGGTCTTCGAGAAGATGGCCAAGTCGAAGGACAAGGTCGCCGCCAGCCGGGGCGAGTTCCTGCTCGGCGTGCTCGCGCAGCAGCGCGGCGACGTGGACGACGCGAAGGCGCGCTTCCGCAACGTCATGGACCTCGCGCCGTCGAGCGACGTGGCGGACGGCATTCTCTATCGCCTCTCCGAACTCTACGGGCAGGAGAACCGCTTCCGGGACGAGCTGATGTTGCTGCGCAGCATCGGCCTCATCGGCAGCAGCGCAAAGCAATGGCATCCGCCCGGCCTGCCGTTGAACATCGTCATTCAGGACGCGGACCTCGGCGTGAGCCGCGGGCAGAGCTACGTGCCCGTCGTCGTGACGACGAGCAGCGGCGACCGCGAAGTGGTGCGGCTGGAGAGCGGTTCGGCGGGCAAGGGCTTCTTCCGCGCGGAGCTGCCGACCGAGCTGGGCGACCCGAAGCCGGGCGACGGCATCCTGCAAGTGAACGGCGCGGACACCATCACCTACGACTACCCGGATGACTTCAAGAAGCAGTTCACCAGCATCGCCAAGCCGCGCTCGAACATCCGGCTGGCGTC
>JAYTIO010000358.1:0-6000 GCA_043731805.1 Pedosphaera sp.
AATTCCGTGTTCATAACTTGCCTCAATTTCAATTCAACTGATTCAACTCTGCTGTTCTTTCTTCAAACTTTGCAGCAACGACGCCAAGCGCCGCCGCGCGTAAAAGAGCCGGGACATCACTGTCCCGATGGAGCAATTCATCACCTTGGCGATCTGTTTGTATTCCATCTCTTCAAACTCATGCAGAATCAGCACGGTGCGGTGCTCGTAAGAAAGCTGGGTCATCGCCTTATCTATCCGCTTGCGCAGCTCGGCTCGTTCCAGTCCTTCTGTCGGATTTGACGCAACTACCGGCATCTGACGTTCCACACCGCCGAGCTCTTCATCCAGCTGCTCGATGGACTCCGCACGGGTTCGTTTCTGTCGGCGGAGCTGGTCCAGACACAGGTTAATGACGATGCGCGTCATCCAGGTTGCGAAGCTGGAATCGCCCTGAAACTGCTTGAGCCGCTGCCACGCCTTCACCCACGCCTCCTGGGACAAATCAATCGCGTCTTCCTCATTCCGCATCATGCTGAAGGCGCGCGCGTAAATCTTGTCGCGGTGCCGCGCCACCAATTCCTCGAACGCAATCATGTCACCGGCTTGGGAGGCGGCGACCAATTGCACGTCGAGCGTGGTCGTAAAGTCAGGCGGCTGCGGCATCGAGTTACAGTTTGCCTTTCGTGCTGGGAATCTGACCAGCGATGCGTGCATCACGCTGGCACGCGAAGTCCGTCGCCTTGGCGAAAGCCTTGAACAGCCCTTCCACCACATGGTGCGGCTCGCCCCCGTAGAGCAGTTCCAAATGCAGGTTGCAACGCGCCTCGTTGGCGAAGCCCTGGAAGAATTCCCGCGCCAGCCCAAAGCGGAAGGCACTCGACATATCCTGCGTCTGCTCGGCGTGCGAAATCTTCTTCTGCGAAAGCGCGTCCATCCCGCGCCAAACAAGGTAAGGCCGCCCGCTGAAATCAATCACGCACCGCGCCAGACATTCATCCATGGGCACGAAGGCCTCGCCGGTGAAAGGGTTGCGCGGGTCGAAGCCTGTGCCGTAGCGACGGAGGCCCTTCTTTTCGCCCAGCGCCTGCACGAACGCCTGCCCCAGCGCGATGCCGCAATCCTCCACCGTATGGTGCGCGTCCACCTCGAGGTCGCCCTTGCAACGCAGCTTGAGGTCCATCACCGCGTGCTTCGCGAAGAGCGTGAGCATATGGTCGAAAAACGGCGCACCCGTGCGGATGGCGGCCTTGCCGGTGCCATCCACATTCAGGTCGAGACTGATTTGTGTCTCGTGGGTTGCGCGCCGGATGCGCGCCTGCCGTTGACTCATGGGTTATTTCTAAAGCAATGCCGCCCGAAAAGAAGTTGAAACTACGGCTGCGTCCCTTTCGGACCTTTGGCAGACGGCTTAGTAACGCGGCGCATTCGCATCCACTTCCAGTGACCAGCGGTCCACGCCGCCGGTGAGATTGTGCAGGTTCGTGAAGCCCTGATGCCGCAGCCAGCCAATCGCGTGCGCGCTGCGCATCCCGTGGTGGCAATAGACAACGACCTCCTGCTCCCGCCACGCCACCAGCTCGCCGACGCGGTCCGGCAGCTCGTTCAACGGCAGCAGTTTCGCGCCTGGCAGGGCCACGATGGCGAACTCATCCGGCTGCCGCACGTCCAGCAGCCGGGGCGGGTTCGGCGCGGCGAGTCGTCCGGCAAGTTCAGCGGGAGTCATGTCAGTAGCGGAACCAGACCACCACGACGAAGAGCACGCCCAGCAGGGTGAGCACCGCTGCACAGCCGGACTTGGCTGGCGCGGAAAACTTCTCCGGGTGTTGTGTGCGCAAGCCTGCTTCCAACTGCTCCACGGCTTCCTTCGCTTCCTTCAGGCCGGTGCCCGGCTGGACTTGCTCGCGATAGAGTTTGATGGCCGCAATCTTCTCCCCCGCGAAGAGCAAGTCGGCCAAGGGCGACAACGCGCCGACTGCCGGCCCGGGCGAAAGCGGGGCCTCCGGCGAAGTCTCCAGTCGCTCGACCCACTCCTTCGCCTCCGCCAAGCCCAGCCCCGTCGCCTCGCGGCACAGCTTGATGGCCGCGATTTTGTTTCCGCCTTTGACCTCGGCGAGGATGGCTTCGCGTTGTTCTGGCGTCACAGGTGCCTCACTGGTTCAACGAGCCGAGATACCGCTCCGCGTCAATTGCCGCCGCGCAGCCCATGCCCGCCGCCGTGATGGCCTGGCGATACACATGGTCCGAGCAATCGCCCGCGACGAACACGCCCTCCACCGTCGTCTGTGAACCTTTCGCCCGCACGACGTAGCCGTTCTCATCCAGCGCAATCTGGCCCTTGAAGAGCTGCGTGTTCGGGTAGTGCCCGACGGCGACGAAGACGCCCGCACAAGCCAGCGTGCTCTCCGCGCCGGTCTTGAGGTGCTTGAGCTTCACGCCCGTGACCTTGCCCGTCGTCACGTCGAACACCTCCGTCACGACCGAGTCCCAAACCGGCTTGATCTTCGGGTTCGACAACGCGCGCTCGGCCATCACCTTCGAGGCCCGCAGCGAATCGCGGCGATGCACGAGGTAAACCACCGAAGCAAACCGCGTCAGATACGTCGCCTCCTCACACGCCGAGTCGCCCCCACCCACGACGACGAGCGGCTGGTTGCGGAACATCGGCAGCGCGCCGTCGCAGGTCGCGCAATAGGTCACACCCTTCTTCTCCAACTCGTCCTCGCCCGGGACCCCAAGATGTTTGTGGCCCGCGCCGGTCGCGATGATAATGGCCTTCGTCTCCACCTGCTCGCCGTCAACAGTCACGACGAAGGGGCGCTGGCTCAGGTCCACCGCTTCCACCGTCGCGCCGAACCGCACGCGCGTGCCGAACCGCTCCGCCTGCGCCTGCATCTTCATCATCAAGTCCGTGCCATCCACGCCCTCAGGGAAGCCGGGGAAGTTCTCCACAATGCTCGTGGTCGTGAGCAATCCACCCGGCGCCGCGCCGGTAACGACGACGGGATTCAGGCTCGCCCGCGCCGTGTAAAGCGCCGCCGTCCACCCCGCACAACCCGACCCGATGACCACGACATTTTCCATAGGCGCGGAAAAGTAGGAGTGCCGCCCCGCGATGGCAAGCGCGCGGGCTGAAACGGCGCAAAGGCCGGCCGGCGAGCGCGCTCGGATTTCCCGCTCGCCAGTCCGCGCCGCTTCCGGTAGCTAACAGCCCCGATGACCAGCCGCCGCGATTTTTATGAGCAACGCGCCCCCCAGCGCGGCCGCGCGGCCGACCGCCATTACCACACGCTGCTCAACCGCCACTTCGCCTTCCTCATCCCCCCCGGCCAGCGCGTGCTGGAGATCGGCTGCGGCCTCGGCGACACCCTCGCCGCCGTCCAACCCGTGCGCGGCGTGGGCGTGGACTTCAGCCCGGCGACGGTCGAGCTGGCGAAGCAGCGCCACCCGCACCTGGAGTTCCGCTTGGGCGACGCCGCCGAGTTCACCAGCGCCGAGCCGTTTGACTACATCATCCTCTCCGACCTGGCGAACGACCTGGCCGACGTGCAGGCCGTGCTCGAACGCGTCCGCACCATGGCGCACCCGAAGACCCGCCTCGTCCTGAACTTCTTCAACAACCTCTGGAAACCCATCCTCGGCGCGGCGGAGTCTTGCGGCTGGAAGGCCCCGACGCTCCGGCAGAACTGGCTCTCCTCTGGCGACGTAAAAAACCTGCTCCACCTCGCCGGCTGGGAGTTGGTGAAGCAGGACACGCGCATCACCTGGCCGTTGGACACGCCGCTCGTCGAACGCGTGTGCAACCGCTGGCTCGGCCCCCTCGCGCCCGACTTCTCCCTCGCCGTCTTCATGGTCGCCCGCCCGCGCCCGCAGGTGCCGCCCGACCGCCATTACACCTGCACCGTCGTCATCCCCGCGCGCAACGAAGCCGGCAACATCGAGGCCGCCGTCCTACGCACGCCCGAGTTGGGCAAGGGCACGGAAATCATCTTCATCGAAGGTCATTCCAAGGACAACACCTGGGAGGAAATCCAACGCGTCGCCGCCAAGTATCCCCAGCGCAACATCAAGCTCCTCAAGCAGCAGAGCAAGGGCAAGGGCGGGGCCTGCCGCGAGGCCTTCGCCGCCGCCACCGGGGACATCCTGATGATCCTCGATGCCGACCTCACCATGCCGCCGGAGGAGCTGCCGAAATTCTACGAGGTCGCCCGCAGCGGCGCGGCGGACTTCGTCAACGGCGTGCGCCTCGTCTATCCGATGGAGCAGGAGGCGATGCGGTTCCTGAACATGATCGGCAACCATTTCTTCAGCCTCGCCTTCTCGTGGATCCTGGGCCAGCGCATCAAGGACACGCTCTGCGGCACGAAGGTTCTCTTCCGCACGGACTACGAACTCATCGCCGCCAACCGCGCCTACTTCGGGGACTTCGACCCCTTCGGCGACTTCGACCTGCTCTTCGGCGCGGCGAAGCTGAACCTCCGCATCCTGGACCTGCCCATCCGCTACCAGGCCCGCACCTACGGCGACACGAACATCGAGCGTTGGAAGCACGGCCTGCTGCTGCTGCGCATGACGACCTTCGCGGCCCGGCGGATGAAGTTCATCCGCTGACAGGTGGGGCAAGCTCCTCACTCCGACCAGCGTATCGTCTCAGCCCCCGCTCACTTCGAGTCCGTCTGAATCTCGATCCACAGGTCACCGATCTGGAGCTTGTTGCCGCCGGCCAGCGTGTGCGTGGTCTTCGAGAGTTTGTTCTCCATCTGCACCCGGCCCTCGCGGAAGGTCACGATGGCGGTGATGGGCGGGAAACCCTTGTGCTTCGGCAGATAGAGGTGCGCCTCCGGTGAGCTGCCCAGGATCACGGGGGTCGAGCCAAGGTTGATGACCGTCCGCTCGTTCTCGTGCCAGTGGACAATCAGCGCCGCCTCGCGCGCCAACCGCTCCACCAACGCCACCACGAGGCCGATGGTTAGACCCAGGATCGCCGCGCCCAGGAGACGGCCGGAGACTTCGCCGGACTTGGCGAGCGCGAAGAGAAAGGCCGCCGCGCCCAAGCCGCCGCCGATTAAGCCCGCAAAGCCCGCGCGGAACTTCGGCAGGTTCGGGATGAAGAACGCCAGCCCGAAGCCCAGCAGCGCGCCCAGCAGCGACCAACCCGCGACCTGGCCGGTCTTGAAGATCATGGGCAACACGCGCTCGGCCTCGGTCTCGCTGAGTTGCGCGGCGAGGCTGTTCGCGCCAAGCGCGAAGAGGTGCTGGCTCACCGCGCCAGAGATGAGGCCGGCCAAGAGGCCGCCGCCCAGCACCAGCGCGGCTTCCTTCACATTGAACAGCGCGCGACGGAGCAGGAAGTTCTGCGCCGCCACGATCAGCGCCGCCATGCCGACGGCGAGCAGCGCGGTCCACAGACCGATGACCAGGGTGGTTTTGAGCGCGGGCGGCTGCCGCTGGTTGAGCTTGGCTAGGTCAGCCGGCGGCGGAACTTTCTTCACCTCGAACGTGTGCACCAAGTTGGTCTGGCCGTGGCGGATGGTGCCGCGAAATTCCTGCGCCTTGCCGCCCTGCTTGATGGCGATGGTGTAGGGCGTCTCGTTCACCGGCGCGTGCATTGAGTAGTGATTGACCCAGACTTGGTAGCGCCCCTCCGGGGCGCCGTTGGTGGGCCAGTAGATGTTCTCGACCGGCTGCGCGGAGAACGGCGGCCGGGCGTTCATGTCCACGTCCAGCTCGCCCCGCGAGGCCGAAATCTTGTGGCCGTAGAAAATCCGTTCGCCGCCGGGGTCCGCGCAGTGGAGGTCGAGGTCGTTGAAGTTGTCCCACATCAGGGAAATCTGCACGTCGCCGGTCTTGGCCTCCTCACGTTGCAGACGCTTCTGCAACTCGTTGCTGAAGACCAGCACGGGCGCGGCGGGCTGGCCGGTGGCCTCCTCGCCGGCCTTGGCCTTGGGCGGTTTGATGACCTTGAGCAACGGCTCGCCCGCCGCCCAGCCCAGGACGCACCCGAGCGCGCCCAGCAGGCCG
>JAYTIO010000359.1:0-1512 GCA_043731805.1 Pedosphaera sp.
AGCCCATCCGACGGCGGTTGCAAGCCGCCAGCACTCACTTGTTCGGCTGCGGCGTGTAGCGGAGGTAGGGCTTCAGCTTGCGCGAACCCTTCGGGAACAGCGCCGGGATTTCCTCGTCCTTCACCGCGAGCGTCACGATGCAGTCCTGGCCGTCCTGCCAGTCGGCGGGCGTGGCGACCTTGAACTTCGAGGTGAGCTGGAGCGAGTCCACCACCCGGAGGATTTCGAGGAAGTTGCGCCCGCAGGACATCGGGTAGGTGAGCGTGAGTTTCACCTTCTTGTCCGGCCCAATGACGAAGACGGAGCGCACGGTGGCCTTGTCGTCCACGTTCGGGTGAATCATGTCGTAGAGCGCGGCGACGGTCTTGGCGGGGTCGGCGATGATGGGGAAGTTCATCGTGGTGCCCTGCGTCTCGTTGATGTCGCGCACCCAGCCTTGGTGGGACTCGACGGGGTCCACGGAGATGGCGACGCACTTCACGTTGCGCTTGGCGAACTCGTCCTTGAGCTTCGCGACCGCGCCCAACTCGGTGGTGCAGACGGGGGTGTAGTCGGCAGGGTGGGAGAAGAGAATGCCCCAGCCGGTGCCGAGCCATTGGTGAAAGTCGATGTGGCCTTCGGTCGTGTCGGCCTGAAAGTTCGGAGCGATGTCGCCAAGTCGGAGTGCCATAGTCGTGATGTTGTTAGCGCGCGGAAAGTAGGGAACCCAAATCGGCGGCACAAGTCTGCACTTGGCCCCGGGCGCACACCCGAAGCTGGAAAGAACCTCGGGCCGGTGCGCGCCCCGTTTCCCCAGTTGAACTCCGCCATCGCTTCGTGAAACTCTGCGCCAGTGTCCGCTCCTGCTTTCATCAGTCCGCCGCCGAAGCCCAAACGCCGTTCCGGCCTCCGCTGGTTTCTCGTTCTCCTGCTGCTCGGCGCGGCAGGCGGCGGCGGTTGGTGGTGGCGCGAGAAGCAAAAGGTCGTCGCCATCACCGTCCAGACCGAGCAGGTCGCGCGCCGCAACCTCACCGAGGCCGTCGTCGCCACCGGTCGCATCCAGCCGGTCACCCTCGTCAAAATCAGCCCGGAGGTGAGCGGCGAAATTACGGAGCTTCCCGTGAAAGAGGGCCAGCGCGTGCGCAAGGGCGACCTGCTCCTGAAAATCAAACCGGACTTCTACATCGCCAACACGAACTCCGCCGACGCCAGCTTCAAGTCCTCGCAAGCCAACCTCACGCTCGCCCTCGCCAATCAGGAGAAGGCCCGCCTCGAGTTCGAACGGAACCAAAAGCTCTTCGCTGGGAAGCTGCTCTCCGAGTCGCAGTTTCAGGAGGCCAAGACCGGTTACGAAGTCACGCAGGCGCAGGTGAAGTCCGCGCGCCACCAGACCGAAGTCGCCAAGGCCGCGCTGGACCGGTCGCTCGATGACTTGGCGAAGACGACCATTTACTCCCCGCTCGCCGGCACCATCAGCAAGCTCAACTCCCCGCTTGGCGAGCGGGTCGTCGGCACCGCCACGATGGCCGGCAC
>JAYTIO010000360.1:0-3899 GCA_043731805.1 Pedosphaera sp.
GTCCAGGTGAGCCCGTGGAAGACGGTGATCCGGGAGCGGTCACCGGAGCGCTTCGAGAGTGGCGGTCAGGCGGGGGGAGGACAGCCAGAAGCTGGTGGCCGATCTGCACCAGAAGATCGGCGAGCTGACGGTGGATCTGGATTACTTGAAAAAACTTCCGCGCTTGGCCGGATATCGTCTTCGTATTGCGGCTGTTTCGAATCTGCGCGCCATCGAAAAACGAGGCGGCACTACGGCGTCTCGTATGCTGGTGGTGTTAGTGCCTCGGCTTGAACTATCGGCAATTTCAAAAATGCACATCACCAGCATCTCGGAAGCCGCCCTCAGCCGGCTTCCGTATTTGAACGTGGCTCGGGACCGCAGCCTCGTGAAGGAGCATCTGCCGATACTGCTGGGATCGGTCTCCGGCCTGCCGGCCCAACTCGACGGCCTCGTCTGTATGGCGGACTTGCAGGGACGCGAGCGGACGCACGACGGCCCCGGTCGCCTGCTTGGCCTGCCCGTGTGTGAGCATCTGCTGGAACTTGGTATCCGACCGGCGGACCCAGCTAGGCGTGAGGTGGGCGGGATGAGAAGCTGGGGGGATGAAACGAAAATCTTGCGACTTGGCCGAGGTGCAGGTGGACGCAGCCAAAAGTCGGGACTTGGCTCCCAACGGCCATGGGACCCATCTGAGTGCGGTCTTCGTCGTGCACCTGCCCGAGGGTGCGACGGTCACGGTGCCCGCAGGGTTTGATGCCCATGCGGTCTTCAACCAGTTGCTGGTCGTGCGGGAGGCGTTGCGATGAGCGTGCCCGGTCCGGCCACGCGCATCTTCCTGGCGCCCGGGCCCACCGATCTGCGGCGTTCCTTCGATGGCCTGCACGGCTTGGTGCGGGCGCAGCTCCAGGAGGATCCGCGCTCGGGCCAACTCTTTCTCTTCTGCAACCGGCGGCGCACCCGGCTCAAGGTGCTCGGCTTTGGCGGGAGTGGTTTATGGATTTGCGCAAAACGCCTGGAACGCGGCCGTTAAGCAACTCACCCCTCGTGTGGCCGCTGCGCACGGGCGCTCGCCTCTGCCCGCGCCTCTGCCCCGCGTCGTGGAACTCATTTCCGTGCCGGAGAGCGAACGTCACTGCGCCACCTGCGGCGGGGTGAAGTGCGTCCTCGGCCATGACCTCACCGAAGTGCTGGACCTCCAGCCCGTGGAACTCTTCGTGCGCGTGATCCAACGCGAGCAGCTCGCCTGCCCGCGCCATCCCGAAGCCGGCGTGGCCATGGGCCCCAGCCCGGAGCGCATCATCCCCGGGGGCAAGTTCAACGATGCCTTCATCATCGCCGCCGTCCTCAAGAAGTATCTGGATCACCTGCCGCTCTTCCGCCAGAGCGCGGCGCTGTGGCGCGACGCGCAGGTGGACGTGAGCCGTTCCGTGTTGTGCGACGCGATCATGGCCGTCGGTGCGCTGCTGCTCCCGGTCAACGCCGCCCAGCGGCTGGAACTCTTGGCCGGGGATTACCTGCAAGCCGACGAAACCCCGGTGGGCGGGCCAAGTCCCGAAGCCCCCAAAGGCCAGCACCACCGGGCGTGGCCATGGCAGTATAGTGTCCCCGGCGGACCCGTCGTGTTCGACTTTCAGATGAGCCGCAGCCGCGCCGGACCAGCGGCCTTTTTGCAGAACTATCGGGGTGTGGTGCAGACCGACGCCTACAGCGCCTACGACTCCGTCATGGGGCCGGAGATGATCCACGCCGGGTGTTGGGCTCATGCGCGGCGCAAGTTCCACGAAGCCCACCAACTGACCCCGCCGACACGCTTGCCCGGGACGTGATCGAACGCATCGGCCGCCGCTACGCCGTCGAAGCGCAGGCCCGCGCAGAAAAGCTTGGCGCCAAAGCCCGTCAGCAACGGCGGCAGGAACAGAGCGCCCCGGAAGTGGCGGCGTTGAAAGTGCGACTGGGGGCGATCCGCACCGCCGGGTTGCCCGGCAGCCGGCTCGCCAAGGCGTGCGACTACGCGCTGCGCATCTGGGAGCGACTGGAAGTTTTCCTGGCACACGGGCCGGTCGAGATTGACACCAACCTCGCCGAGAACGCGATGCGCCCCATCGCCCTGGGCCGCAAAAACTGGCTGCACATCGGCGATGAAAAGGCCGGGCCCAAGATCGCGGCGATCCTGAGCGTGCTGGCCACGTGCCGCCGATTGGGCATCCATCCGCGCGACTATCTGCTGGCCGGACTGCCCAAGCTGGGCCGCACCAGCACCGGAGACGTCCATCACCTGACCCCGCTGGCCTGGCCCCGCGCACGCCAAGCCGCCACGCAGCAGTAATCGTCAGCTAAGCGCGCCGGAAAGCCTCCCCGCCAAGGCGTCGACCCTGTATTTGCAGCTCGGATACTATTGAGTAAGTGCGCTGTTTGTTGCGCTCTTTCCCCCGTTTCATTCCTTCGGCATGACGCCGTGGCATAACCGCGACGATTTTTAGCCGGCTCCACCCCTTCCCATTTTTCGCGCTCATGCTGCAGCCGGCGCACGTCCGTGCGCGTCGGCGACGACGGCAAGGTTCCCGTCTGGAGCCCAACGGCAAACTCTGGCCGTGCCGCCACGCGCACCGTCATCCGCGGTGTGCGCTTTGACGGCGATGCCTCCGACCTGCGCCAGGCCCTGGACCCAGCCGCCAAGCCCGTCGTCTTACTCCATTGCCCCGTCTTCTAAACCAGCACTCCGTTTTTGATCGCACAGACCAGTCCGCTTTTGACAGCTACCGCGACAGGCTGGGGGATTGCGCTTGCCGCCGCGCCGCCGCCTGCCTACATAAAGCCAATGAGGCTCCCAATTCACTTTTGCTCGCTGCTCCTCTTCGCCGGGGTGCTCCTGCCCGGTGTCACCCGCGCCCAGGTGGACCCGGAGAAGCGTCGGCTGTTTCAACTCGGCTACAACCAGTCGCTCCAGGGCCTCGGGCCGGTCGCCGGCTACGCGTTCTACTATCTGAACCTGCCGGACTGGCCGCGCGAAGGGCAGACGCTGCGACTCGCGCTGGCGCCTGTGTATCTCGACAGCGAACTCGCCTTCCGCGGGGCACTCGGCGCGCACACGGACCTCGCCCTCGGCGCAGCGGGCGGTGGCTTCGCGGACAGCTACTCGGAAGTGCGCGGCGGGCGCTTCCTCAAGGATGAATCCTTCAATGGCCACGGGGGCGAGGTGTCCACCAGCGTTTACCACCTCTTCAATCCCGGCAGCCAGATTCCGCTCAACGGCATCGTCCGCGCCGCGTTCCACCACACGGAATACGACCGCTCCAGCCGCACCGGCCCGAGCTTCGCCTTGCCGCCGGACACGAGCTTTCTCCGCACCCGCGCGGGCCTGCGCTGGGGCGGGCGCGAGCCGTTGCTGACGCCGAGCGTGGCGATGGAAATGTCCGCGTGGTATGAGGCCGACTTCCGGGGCGAGAGCGGAAGCTACGGACTCGGCGGCGACCGCCGGACGGAGGCGCAGTCGCACCGGTTCTGGGCCCGGAGCCTCTTCGCCTACACCGTGCCGGAGCGGGGCGACTACATCTCGGTGAGCCTCACGGCCGGGACGAGTTTGAGCGCCGACCGACTCAACGGCTACAAGCTCGGGGCGGCCCTGCCGCTGTCCGGGGAATTTCCCCTGAGCCTGCCGGGCTACTATTTTCAGGAACTCACCGCGCGGCAGTTCGCGCTGCTGGGTGGACTTTACTCCGTGCCGCTGGATGCGCGGCAACGCTGGCACCTGACTGGCTTCGCCGCGACCGCCGTGGTGGATTATGTGCGGGGCATGGCGCAGCCGGGCGACTGGCACTCGGGCGTGGGCGGCGGGTTGGGCTACAGCGCGCCGAGCCAGGCGTGGGAGGTCACCCTGGCCTACGCCTACGGGGTGGATGCGATCCGCAGCGGCGGAC
>JAYTIO010000361.1:0-6464 GCA_043731805.1 Pedosphaera sp.
AACTCCCTCGAAGAAGCCCATCGCCGGGCGCAGACCAACCTACTGACGCTGCTCATCGCGAACGTGCGCATCGAGAACGGGAAGTTCTACCTCAACGAGAAGGGCCAGCCGTGTGGCACCCAGCGCGTGAGCATCCGCAGCATCAGTAAGGTTCTCGACGCAGGCAACGCGCTCATGCGACGGCAGCTTGAGGCTGAGATGAAGGGCAAGGACACCGCCGCCGAGCGCGAGCTCATCAACGCGTCGCTGGCGCGGCCCGAGCCGTTCTTCACGCTGACGGGCCAGCAGATTCGCTATCGGTTTCCCTTGTCGAAGGCGGAGTTTGAGAAGAAGAGTGAAGACAGAGCCGCTGAACGATTCACGGCCGAGTTTGTGAAGGCTGGCGGCGCGGTGTCGCACGAGAGTGGCGAGCTGCACGTCCGATTTGGCCGAACCGATTCCGCGCGGGAATCCCTCACACTGCCGATGACTACTGAGAAGCCTTACCAGACCAACGCCCTCGCGCACCTCCGCGAGACCTACCGCTTCGCGAAGGACTTCGACCCGAAGAAGGACATGGAGGAGTTTCTGCGGGCGAAGGCGGCGGGGCCGAAGAAGTAGCGTGGTAGGGCGCGTCTGTCCTCAGCGCGCCGCTGAACTACTCGGACGCCCAACCGGCGCGCTGGGACAGACGCGCCCTACCCGCTGTGGACCGAACCCAAATCAAACTTGCTTTGCCCCAACTCGTTTCTAACTTCCCCGGGTTCCGAATCCGAACTTACCAAAACCAGACTCGATGACCGCCACGCCTTCCGCCTTCGCCCACCCTGACACCTTCGCCCGCCGACACATCGGCCCCCAAGCCGACGAGACTGCCGCGATGCTCCAGACCCTCGGCCACGACTCGCTCGACGCGATGATTGACGCGCTCGTGCCCGCCGACATCCGGCTCACCGCGCCGCTCGACATCCCCCCTGCCCTGTCCGAGTTCGACGCGCTGCGCCAGCTCAAGGCCATCGCCAGCAAGAACCAAGTTTTCAAGAGCTACCTCGGCCTCGGCTACCACGACTGCATCACGCCACCGGTCATCCAGCGCAACATCCTCGAAAACCCCGGCTGGTATACGCAATACACGCCTTACCAAGCTGAGATTTCGCAGGGCCGCTTGGAATCGCTCCTCAACTTCCAGACGATGGTCTGCGACCTCACCGGTCTCGACATCGCCAACGCCTCGATGCTAGACGAGGCCACCGCCGCCGCCGAGGCGATGACGCTTTGCCATCGCGCAATGCCGCCGCATGACGAGCGCGCGAAGTTCTTCGTCTCCGACGCGTGCCATCCGCAGACCATCGCGCTCGTGCAGACGCGGGCGGAGGCGTTGAAGCTCCAAGTCGCCGTGGGCAATCACGAGACGTTCGCCTTCGACAACACGGTCTTCGGCGGGCTCGTGCAATACCCGACCACCACCGGCACGGTGCTGGACTACTCAGCCTTCGCGGCGAAGGCCCACGCCGCCGGTGCGCTCGTCGTCGTCGCGGCGGACATCCTTGCGCTCACGGTGCTGCGGGCGCCGGGTGAGTTCGGCGCGGACGTGTGTGTGGGCAGCTCGCAGCGCTTCGGTGTGCCGCTGGGCTACGGTGGACCACACGCGGCGTTCTTCGCCACGCGCGACGCGTTCAAGCGCAACCTGCCGGGCCGGCTCGTCGGCGTCTCGAAGGACGCGCGCGGCAAGGTCGGCCTGCGCCTCTCCCTCGGCACGCGCGAGCAACACATCCGCCGCGAGAAGGCCACCTCCAACATCTGCACCGCGCAGGCACTGCTCGCGAACATCGCGGCGATGTATGCGGTCTACCACGGCCCGGCGGGCCTCGCGGCCATCGCCCAGCGCGTCCATCGGCACACGTGCGTGCTCGCGGCGGGCGTGGCGAAGCTCGGCCACGCGGTGCTCACCACGACTTACTTCGACACGCTGGCCATCCAGCTCAAGGGCTACACCAGCAAGGAAATCGTCACCATCGCCGAGAAGCATGGGGTCAACTTCCGCGTGCTGGGCAAGGAGACGCTCGGCGTCGCGCTCGACGAGACGACGGACTTGGCGGATGTGGAATTGCTCGTGCGCATCTTCAACGCGGGGTTTGAGCTGCCGTTCAAGTTGGAGGAGTTTTATCCGCAAGCTGAAGCTTGCGACTACGGCAAGTTCGCGCGGACTTCCAAGTTCCTCACCGCGCCGGTCTTCAACCGCCACCACTCCGAGACCGAGATGCTGCGCTACCTGCGCAAGCTCGAGTCGCGCGACCTCTCGCTCTGCCAGGCGATGATTCCGCTCGGCTCCTGCACGATGAAGCTCAACGCCACCAGCGAGATGTTGCCGGTGACGTGGCCGGAGTTCGGCAAGATCCATCCCTTCGCACCGCTCAAGCAAACCCTCGGCTACCAGGAGCTGTTCAAGCAGCTTGAGCAATGGCTTGGCGAAATCACCGGCTTCGCGGGCATTTCGCTCCAGCCCAACTCCGGTGCGCAGGGCGAATACGCGGGCTTGCTGGTCATCGCGAAGTATCTCGCGACGAACGGCCAGGCGCACCGCGACATCTGCCTCATCCCGAACAGCGCGCACGGCACGAACCCCGCCAGCGCCGTGATGGCCGGCATGAAGGTCGTCGCCGTCGCGTGCGACGCGCAGGGGAACATTGACGTGGCCGACCTCCGCGCGAAGACCGCCGCGCACGCCGCGAACCTCGCGTGCCTCATGGTCACTTACCCGAGCACGCACGGCGTCTTCGAGGGGACCATCCGCGAGATTTGCCAGATCATCCACGACGGCGGCGGTCAGGTCTACATGGACGGCGCGAACATGAACGCGCAGGTCGGACTCACCTCGCCGGGCTTCATCGGCGCGGATGTTTGCCATCTGAACTTGCACAAGACCTTCTGCATCCCGCACGGCGGCGGCGGTCCCGGCATGGGGCCGATTGGCGTCGCGGAGCATCTCGTGGATTTCCTGCCGGACCATCCCGTTGTCCCGCTCGGTGGCGAAGACCCCATCGGCCCCGTGAGCGCCGCGCCGTGGGGCAGCGCGAGCATTCTCCCCATCTCGTGGGTCTACATCGCGTGCATGGGCGGCGCGGGCGTCACCGAGGCGACGAAGTATGCGATTCTCAACGCGAACTACATCAGCCGCCGCTTGGAGAAGTATTTCCCCACACTCTACAAAGGCACCGGCGGGCTCGTCGCGCACGAGTGCATCCTGGACCTGCGCGGCTTCAAGGCGACGACCGCCGAGGACGTGGCGAAGCGGCTCATGGACTACAGCTTCCACGCGCCGACCTTGAGCTGGCCCGTCGCCGGCACGCTGATGGTCGAGCCGACCGAGAGCGAACCCAAGTGCGAGCTGGACCGCTTCTGCGACGCGATGATTGCCATCCACGCCGAGATGACCGCCGTGGAAACGGGCAAGGCCGACAAGGCGAACAACCTTCTCAAAGGCGCGCCCCACACCGCCGACCAAATCGCTGGCGAGTGGAACCGCCCCTACACCCGCGAGCAAGCCGCCTTCCCCGTGAAGAGCCTCGTGGACTACAAGTTCTGGCCGCCCGTGGCCCGCGTGGACAACGTCTTCGGCGACCGCAACCTCGTATGCTCGTGCGTGGGGATGGAGAACTACCAGTAGCCCGTGCCGGCGGCTTGCAGCCGCCGAGTTGTGGGTTCATTCATTGAGGCGGGTATGTGCTGCTGTGGCCCACCGACGGCGACTGCAAGTCGCCAGCACGCGCGCAATTGAACAGCCAGCCAGCCCGGCCAGTCTGACACGCCAATGAAAATCACCGACGCCCTGCTCGCCGAACACGTCGTCTTCCACAACCTCTTCGACTACGTGGAGCGCGCGACCCCGAAGCTCAAGACCTTGGGCGAAGTCCGCGCGCTGGCGGGCGTGCTCGATGCCATGCAGGAGGCGCACGGCAAGGTGGAGGACGAACTCGTCATGGAGCCGTTGGCCCATTGTCTCGACCAACTCGGGCAGAACGAAGCCATTCACGCGGAACACGAGCACATCGAAGCGATGCTCGCTCAGGTGCGCTTGTGCCGCGATTTGAAGAAGGCCAAGAAACTCCTCCACGGAGCGGTCGTCATTTCCCGCCAGCACTTCGACCGCGAGGAGCGCGTCATCTTCCCGCTCGCCGAGAAATGGCTGAAGCCCAAGACGCTCCAGACGCTCGGCACGGAGTGGGTGGCGAAGCGGAAACAGGTGCTGGGGTAGGCGGCGTGAATTTGAGCGATCGGGTTCCAACGGACAGCGCGCCCGCCTCGTTCTCTGGGATCCTCAATCCAAATGGAATTCTCCTGCTTAACCGACCGTCAGGCAGTGGTGTCTTGCCGGGCAGGGTTTGCCGCCCTACGTTGCGTGAGCACCGAAACTTTATGAAACACCTCGCCCTGCCCCGCCGCACTTTCCTCCGTGGACTCGGCACCCTGATGGCCCTGCCCGCGCTGGAGGCGATGACGCCCGCGCTCAAGGCCGCCGCCGCTAAGGCCACGCCACGCCGCACCGCCTTCGTGTATGTCCCCAACGGCATGAACATGGCGAACTGGTGGCCGGAGGCGGTCGGGCGCGGCTACGAACTGACCGAGACCCTCAAGCCGCTGGCCGCGCATCGCGACGACTTCAACATCCTCTCCGGCCTCGCTCAGGTGAACGGGCGCGGCGGTCCCGACGGGCCGGGCGACCACGCCCGGGCCAATGCCACCTGGCTCACCGGCACGCGCGCACGCAAGACGGCGGGTGCGGACATCCAAGTGGGCGTCTCGATTGACCAGGTGCTCGCCGAACAAGTGGGCAAGCAGGCGCGGTTCGACTCGCTCGAACTTGGCTGCGACAAGGCCCGCACCGCCGGCGCGTGCGACAGCGGTTACAGTTGCGCCTACCAGTTCAACCTCGCGTGGAAAGGCCCCGCCACCCCGATGCCGCCCGAGGCGAATCCGAAACAAGTCTTCGAGCGCCTCTTCGGCAACGGCACGAGCAACGAGGAGGCCGCCGCCCGCCAGAAGCGCGAACAATACAACAAGAGCATCCTCGACTTCGTGCTGGAGGATGCGAACTCCCTCAAGCGCCAGCTCGGCGCGACCGACCGCCGCAAGCTCGACGAATACATGACCGCCGTCCGCGAGCTGGAGGAGCGCATCGCGCAGTCGGAGAAGTTCAAACAGCAGAACATCGCGCCCGTGCTGCGGAAGGATTTCCTGCCACAGGACTACAGTTACGAGCAGCACATCCGCATGATGTATGACCTGATGACGCTGGCGTTCCAGACGGACTCGACGCGCATCGCGACCTTCCTCGTGGCCCACGATGGCAGCAATCGCAGCTACCCGTTCATCGGCGTGCCGGACGGCCACCACGACCTCTCGCACCACGGCGGGGACGAGGTGAAGCTGGACAAGATTGCGAAGATTAACACCTTCCACACCACGCAGTTCGCCTACTTCCTCGACAAGCTCAAGGCGGTGAAGGAGGGCGACGGCACGTTGCTCGACAACTGCGCCATCATGTTCGGCAGCGGCCTCGCGGACGGCAACCGCCACGCGCACCACGACCTGCCCATCCTCCTTGCCGGACGCGGCGGCGGCACCATCAAGAGCGGCCAGAGCCTGGAGTTCAAACAGGAGACGCCGCTCTGCAACCTCTTCGTCTCCCTCGCCGAGCGCATGGGCGCAAAGGTCGAAAAGTTCGGCGACAGCACCGGTCGCCTCGACGCTATCGGCCAGCCGACGGAGAGCGGCCCGCGCAAGTTCCCGCTCGACCTGCTGCTGGGGAAGAAGCGGGCGTGACCGCATGCCTGCCGCGTTGCCATTCGCGAGTATGAGCGCGGAGGAGAAGCTCCCAGTCTTGGCGCAACTCTGGAAAGCCCTGGGTCCAGACGAGCGGCAAGCCGTGTCCATCTCTCATTAATACCGGGCTTCAGCCCGGTGTCGCCGGCGCGCGAGGGCCGAGCCGTTTCAACGGCTTCCCCGCTCCACAAGTTTCCTCCTTCGCCGGCCCGCCGAACCTGCCTATCTTCACCCCATGCTTTCGGTCAATGACCACAACCGCGACGCTTGGGACGAACTGGCCCGCCAGCAAGTCCCGCTGGCCCGACCCGCTGGCGAGAAGGAGTTCGCCAAACCCCAGTTCATCATCAACCCGTTCGGCTGGGTAGATTTCGAGGTGCGCGGGCGCAAGGTGCTTTGCCTCGCGGCCGGCGGCGGCAAGCACAGCATCCTCTTCGCCGCCGCCGGGGCGGAGACGACCGTCGTGGACATCAGTCCGGCGATGCTCGACCTCGACCGCAAAGCCGCCGCCGAGCGCGGCCTCAAGGTGAACGCAGTCGAAGCCTCCATGGACAATCTCGCCACGCTGCCCGAGGCGCACTTCGACCTCGTCGTGCAGCCGGTGAGCACCTGCTACGTGCCGGCGGTCGCACCGGTCTATCGCGAGGTCGCGCGCGTGACTG
>JAYTIO010000362.1:0-9556 GCA_043731805.1 Pedosphaera sp.
AGGACTTCTCGAAGATGGGCTTGATGTCCTTGTCGTAGGTCAGGCCGGTCTTCTTGGAGGCCGGGGGGAGTTCCTTCTTGGCGGCGGCGGTGGCGGTGAGGGCGAGCGCGAGGCCCGCGCAGAGGCTGAGTGCGATGGTGAAATGTTTCATAAGTTGTGTGTTGCTAGCGGTGGCTATGTAGCCGGAGCGAACCCGGTTTGCACGGAAAAAGATGCCCGGTGCGAAGCCGAACGGGGGCAGCGGAAAAGTTCCGGCGCGCCCGACTCTGGGTGAAGTGTTCGGGGTTGGTGAGCCGTCCAAACCGCCAGTAAAAATTAAACCATGAAAGCCACTTTCCTCTCCCGCCGCACCGCGCTCAAAGGCCTCGGGGCCACGCTCGCGCTCCCCTGGCTCGAAGCCATGGGGCCGCTGACCGGTTGGGCCGCTGGCAACACCGTGACCAGCAAGGCCGCGCCGAACCGCATGGCGCTCCTCTACGTCCCCAACGGCAAGAACATGGCCGACTGGACGCCGAAGGAGGAGGGGGACTTGCCCACCGAACTTCCCGCCATCCTCCAACCGCTCGCCGAGCATCGCCGCGACTTCTCCATCCTCACCGGCTTGACCGCCGACAAGGCGCGCTCGCATGGCGATGGCGGCGGCGACCACGCCCGTGCGCTCGCGGCCTTCCTCACCGGCGCGCAGCCGCGCAAGACCGACGGCACTGACATCCGCGCGGGCGTTTCCGTGGACCAAGTCGCGGCCTCCCGACTCGCGGACCAGACGCGCCTCGGCTCGCTGGAGATCGGCACTGAGGCCGGCTCCATGGCGGGCAACTGCGACTCGGGCTACTCCTGCGTTTACTCCTCCACGATGTCTTGGCGCTCGGCCACACAACCGCAGCCCAAGGAAGTAAACCCCAAACTCGTCTTCGACCGTCTCTTTGGCGCGGGTTCCGCCGCCGAGCGCGCCAAGCGCGACGCGCAGCGCAAGAGCGTGCTCGATCTGGTCAAGCAGGACTTCAACGAGATCAACGGCAAGCTCGGCCGCAGCGACCAACGCAAGCTCGACGAATACTTCTCCGCCGTCCGCGACCTCGAGCAGCGCATCGAGCGCGCCGGGCAGTTCGCCGAGGTGAAAGCCCCCGAGGGCTTCGCCGCGCCCACCGGCATCCCGGCCACCTACGAGGAGCACATCAAGCTCATGTGCGACCTGATGGTGCTCGCCTTCCAGACTGACACCACGCGCGTCTGCACCTTCGTCCTCGCGAACGAGGGCAGCAACAAGGCCTATCCCTCCATCAACGTCCGCGAAGGCCACCACGACCTCTCCCACCACGGCAACGACCTGGAGAAGAAGGCGAAGATTGCGCAAATCAACCGCTTCCACACCACCCAGCTCGCCTATCTCCTCGGCAAGCTGAAGTCCGTGAAGGAAGGTGACGGCACGCTCCTCGACCACTGCATGCTGGCCTACGGCAGCGGCAACTCAGATGGCAACGCCCACAACCACGACAACCTCCCGCTCCTGCTGGCCGGGCGCGGTTGCGGCACGCTCAAGCCGGGCCGCCACGTCGTCTATCCGAAGGACACGCCGCTGAACAACCTCTGGCTCGGGATGCTCAATCGCATGGACATCAAGACCCAGCAGCTCGGCGACAGCACCGGCGAGCTGAAGAACCTCGCCTGAGCGCGGGGAAATCTCGTTCGAGGACGCGGGCCATGGCGCCCGCGCTTTTCTTTTTGGCACCAGTCTTCGGAGGCCCTGTAGCGGCGCTCTGTGAGCGCCGAACGCACCGCCAGTCGCGGCCCAAACTCGGCGGTCACAGACCGCCGCTACAAGAACTCGGGCTCCGTGAAGTCACCTCGCCGCCAGACAGTCGAAGTGCCCGACATGAACCCCGCCCTCCTGCTGGCCCTCCTCCTCGGCCTCGTGCCCGCCGCCACGGCGCAGACCCCGAAGGCCACCACGCCCAAGCCCGCCAAGCCCAAACCCAAGCCTGAGCCGGAAGTTGTCTTCCCGCCGACCATCCCCGGCGGGAAGGACATCGTCACCGACACTTCGCCGGACTTTCTCCTGCCGCCCGTCACGCTCCAGCCCGGCGTCGCCATCGCGAAGACGCCGCCGACGGTGGACTTCGCCTACTTCCCCGGGCAGACCTATCGCGGCAACCCGTGGTCCAACTGGGGCGACAGCCTCTTCGCCAACGGCAAATACTACGCCTCCCTCGGCGACCATCTCGCGCCCGGCGGCTCCGCCTTCATCTACGAGTTCGACCCGGCGACGAAGCGGTTCCGCCAGCTCCTCGACGTGAAGAAACTGCTGGGCCTCCCCGCTGGCCGCTACTCGCCGGGGAAGATTCACACCCAACTCACGCTCGCACGCGACGGCTGGATATACTGCGGCACCCATCGCGGCGGCACGCGCGCGACGGATGGCGACGCGGACTACAAAGGCGACTGGCTTATCCGCGTCCACCCCGTCACCGCACAGGCGGAAATCATCGCGGAAGGCCCGGTGCCCGGCCATTGCATCCCCACCGGCTTGACCGACCCGCAGCGGCTCATCTTCTACGGCGGCACGGAGCCGGAGATGCGCGCGGGCGAGCAGAGCGTGACGTTCTTCGCCTACGACCTCGCGGCGCGGAAGATGATTTGGTCCGGCTTCGGCGGTCCGGCCCGCGCGATGATGTTCGCGCCGTCGAGCGGACGCATCTGGTTCAACGCGGATGAACTCACCGGCACCAACCTCGTGCGCTTCGACCCCGCGAAACCCGGTCCGCCCACGCCCGTCCCAGGCACCATCGGCCTCCGCGCGGCGAGCGACGAGACGCCGTCGGGCATCATCTACACCGTGTCGCATGCGCAGAAGGACGCGACCGCGCAACTCTACGCCTTCCACACGCGGACCGAGCGCATCGAGCCGCTCGGCCCTGCCGCCATCGGCACGAACCAATACACCACCTCGCTCGACGCCGACCCGACCGGGCGCTACCTCTACTACGTCCCCGGCGCGCACGGCGGCAGCGAGGCGGACGGCGCGGCCGTCGTGCAGTTCGACACGCGGACGCGGACGCGCAAGGTCCTGGCCTTCCTCCACCCGTTCTACGAGCAGCGCTACGGAGCCATGCTGCGCGGCACCTACAGCGTCGCGCTGGATGCCAGGGGCGAAACGCTCTTCATCACCTGGAACGTCAGCCGTGGCACGAAGGTCTGGGACGCCTGCGCGCTGACCGTGGTCCACATCCCGGCGAGCGAACGCCGGCTGTGATGGAGCGCGGACGCAGCGCACTTCCGGAGTAAGTGCCGCCGCAACTTCACACTCGCTGAATGCGCTGGCCCTCTCCACCATCGCCTCCAGCACTACTCAGTTATGAACGACAACTTCTTCTCCCAGATGCGGGACACCGCCGGGGGCCTCATGCTTGACCCCATGGTGCCGCAGCACCTCGCCACCGTGGTCGGCCTGTGCCTGGTGGCCGGCCTCTTCGCGTTCCGTAAGATGGCCGAGAGCCTGGGAGCCTCGAACTGGACACTGCCGATGGCGGCGTTGTCTTACGGGCTGGGGCTGATCGCGCTGATTGGCGGCCTGACGGCGGCGGACATGTTCCTACTGCCACAGGTGTCCAAGGACGTGCCGCACGCTGCCTACGTGGGCGGCGTGTTGTTGGTGGGGTTGCTCGTGGTCGCCACGCCCATTGGCAAGCTCCTGATGAAATGTGGCTACGCGGCGACGGCGTCGGCGTGGGTCACCGCGATGATGATTTGGGCGGCGGTGGTTTTCCTCGCGGACCTTGGGTTCTCCAACTTCGGTCCGCAGATGATCCGTGTCATGGACTTGAAAGGCACCGTCTCCTATCGCGTGGCCAAAGGCGGGCCGCAGGAGGAAATCAAACGCCGGCGCGTTGGTCTGCCCGTCGGCGTGGAAATCACCACCAAGGCCGGGGCCTCCACCACGCTCGACCTCGGCCGCGATTCCTACCTCGCCATCCGGCCGTCGAGCGTTGTCCGCATCGTGACCTTGGGTGAGGAGGCGAAGGTGGAAGTGGACGTCGGGCGCGTTGTCGGCTTAGTGCGGTATTCGCCCCAGACAAAGTTTCGCATCTACACCCCCGCCGCCCTCACCAGCATTGTCGGCACCGACTTCTTGGTGGAATCCGACAGCGCCAAGCAGACCCTCGTATCCGTGGCAACTGGCAAGGTAAACATTGCTTCGATGAAAAATAACGCGGCGGTGGAAGTCAGCGCGGGCCAGGCCGCGAACTGTCCCAATGGCGGCTCACCCACGCTGCTTCGCAAAGCCAACGCCGCTGACCTCGACGCCATCAAGAACTTCAAGACCGCCGTCGGCGAGGCCATGAGCCAGCGCAACAAGCAGATCGAGGACGCGTTCTAGCCTCGGGTGGCCCGCCGGTCCGGCGACATGAAATACCGCTGGTCCATCGCCCCGTCCCAGCCCGCGCTCGCCGCCGCCCTGGCCCAACAGCACGGCGTCTCCCCACTGCTCGCGCAGTGCCTCCTCAACCGCGGCCACAGCGAGCCGGAGGCCGTCGCGCGCTTCCTTGAACCGCGCCTCCGCAGCCTCGCCGACCCTTTCGCGCTGCCGAACATGGCCGCCGCTGTGGACCGCCTCTTCGCCGCTCGCGAGCGCGCCGAGCCGCTCGTCATCTTCGGCGACTACGACGTGGACGGCGTAACCTCCACCGCGCTGCTCCTGGAAGTCTTTTACGCACTCGGCTGGCGTGTGGACTTCTACCTGCCGCACCGCATGGACGAGGGTTACGGCCTCAGCCAGGACGGCGTGGAGAACTGCTTGGCCAAATTTCCCGGCACGAAACTCCTCCTCGCCGTGGACTGCGGCTCGACCGCTGTGGAGACCATCGGCTGGCTGAAACAGCGCGGGGTGGAAGTGCTCGTGCTCGACCACCATCAGGTCTCCGACCCCGCGCCGCCTGCGCTGGCCTTGGTGAATCCGCAGCTCGGCAAGCACGCCGCTAGTGGGGCTGGCGTCCCGCCGGCCGCCAGTCCGCCAACCGTCCCGGTCGGCGATTTCACCGAACTCTGCTCCGCCGGCCTTGCCTTCAAGCTCGCGCACGCGCTCGTGAAGCGCGGGCGCGAACTCCAGCTCGCCGAGTTCGCCGCCTTCGATGTCCGCCCGCTGCTGGACCTCGTCGCGCTCGGCACCATCGCCGACCTCGTGCCGCTCATCGGAGAGAACCGCATCCTAGTCACCGCTGGACTGGAGCGGCTGAACAACACGCGCCGACCCGGCCTCTTGGCGCTCAAGGCCGCCGCAGGCATCGAGGACACCATCGGCACCTACGAAGTGGGTTTCCAACTCGGCCCGCGCCTCAATGCTGCCGGCCGCTTGGAGAACGCGGCTGAAGCCCTTCAGCTCCTGCGCGCGCCCGACCTCGCCACCGCCGAGCCCATCGCCCGCGCCCTCGACCACCGCAACCGGGAACGGCAGCAAATCGAGCGCACCATCACGGACGAAGTCATCGGGGCCATCCGCGCGCGCTTCGACCCCGTGGGCGACTTCGTCATCGTCGAGGGGCAACTCTTCTGGCACATCGGGGTCGTGGGCATCGTGGCCTCCCGCGTGTTACGCGAGTTTCACCGGCCCACGCTCATCCTCGGCGGGGACGCGGCCCAATGGCGTGGGTCGGGCCGCAGCATCGAGGGCTTCGACCTCGCCGCCGCGTTGCGCGAATGCGACGACCTGCTCGTCCGCCACGGCGGTCATGCGATGGCCGCCGGCATCACGATTGAGCCCGCCAACGTTGGGCCTTTTCGCGAACGCCTCAACACCATCGCCCGCCGCTCCCTGCGTCCCGAGCAGCTTCAACCCGTGCTCAAGCTCGACGCCGAAGTGATGTTGCGCGACCTGACGGTGGAGCGGTTGGCAGAACTGGAGCGGCTGGCACCAACCGGGCAGGGCAATGCCACGCTTCAATTCTGTGCCACCGGCCTGCGCCTGCACCGCGCGCCGCTGCGCATGGGCCGGGAGCAGCAGCACTTGAAACTTCATGTGACCGATGGCCAAGACATCCGCGAAGCAGTTTGGTGGAACGTGCCGAACGGTTTTAGGCCACCCGCCGCCTTCGACCTGGCCTTCACCGCCGAGGTGAACGAGTTCCGTGGCAACCGCACAGTCCAGTTGAAAGTGGCAGACCTAAAGCCGCCGCCTGCAGTCAGCGGAGGCGTGTGAGTGCACGAAATCGCCGGCCCGGGTTTTGGGTTGGCGGAGGCTGGTCGACACGCATTGCACGCAATCTGGCCGGCCTCGAAAGCGACGTTCGGTGGTTCGGAATTGCGGTGGCGAAAGGCTTTTCAAGCTCACTGTTGGCGCGGTTGAGTCAATGGAGGCGTGGCATTCAATGCGGATGATTTCCAAGTTTAGTCAATGGGCGAGAGGGGCGTGTGTTGGCCGCGAGGGCATGCTTGGACCTGCATGAATAGAGTGATCCGCAGCGTCTTGGTAAAAAAGATTGGAAAAGATGTTGCACTGAAAGCGCATGCTGCTATTTTGCCCGCCCTTTCGTCGGGTGAACACGACGAGGGTAAAACGAAAACACAGTGACGAACCGTATGACAATTCGTGAAATGAAGAGCGTGCTGGGCCGACTCGCCGAGTCGGCAGGGGCACGCGAGAGCGCAACCACCGGGCGCGCATAGTCTTTTAATTCTTGTTCTTTGTATGGCTGGACAACGCATTCGCATTCGCCTCAAGGCTTACGACCACCGGGTCATCGACCAGTCAGCCCACGACATCGTGGAGACGGTCAAACGGAGTGGTGCTCGGGTCGCTGGACCGATCCCGCTGCCCACCCGCATTGAGCGCCTCACGGTGCTCCGTTCCCCCCACGCCGACAAGAAATCCCAAGAGACGTTCGAGCAGCGCACTCACAAGCGCCTGCTTGATATTCTCGACCCCACCGCCAAGACCGTGGACGAGTTGAAGAAGCTCAACCTGCCGGCGGGCGTTGACATCACCATTAAGATCTAATTTCTATGATTGGCTTGCTCGGAAAAAAACTCGGCCACACGCGCGTCTATGACGCGAGTGGAAACGCCATCGCCGTGACGGTGGTGCTGGCGGGCCCGAATCGCGTGTTGCAGGTCAAGAGCAAAGATGGCAAGGACGGCTATAACGCGGTGCAGCTAGGCTTCGATGACCAGAAGGCGCAGCGCCTCACCAAAGCTGTGCTCGGTCATGTCACCAAACACAAGGGTGTACCGGTGAAGCGCATCAAGGAATTCCGCAACTTCGCGTTGACGGTCAAGCCAGGCGACATCGTTGGGCCAGATATTTTCGCAGTCGGTGATTTCGTGGACGCCATCGGCACGACCAAAGGTCGCGGCTTCGAGGGGGTCGTGGCGCGCTGGGCGTTCGCCGGCGGTGATGCGACGCACGGTTGCAAAGGTTGGAAGCGTCGTTCCGGCGCGATTGGTCAACGTCTTTTCCCCGGCACCGTGATGCGCGGCATGAAGATGCCCGGCCACTTGGGACAGCAACGCCGGACGACGCAGAATTTGGAAGTCATCCAAGTTCGCAAGGAGGACAATTTGCTGTTGATCAAAGGCTCCATTCCCGGCTCCGAAGGCGATTATATCGTCATCCGCGAAGCCAAGAAGTATCCCGTGGCCCAAGCCCGCAAGGATCTCGATGAGGCTGCCAAGGCCGCTAAGGCGAAGGCCGAGGCCGTGGCTAAAGGTAAGAAGGACGCAGCGGTCAAGAAGAAGTAGGACTGAGTCATGAAACTTTCCATTCTGGACAACAAAGGCAACAGTCAGGGCGAGGTAGAGGTCGGCTTCGAGCTGATTGAGGACGGTCGCGGCACCCAAGCGGTGCATGACGCCGTCGTCGCCTACAACGCAGCGCAACGCAGCGGCACGGCTTGCGCGAAACGGGTCGGTGAAGTCAGCGGCACCAACAAGAAGCCGTGGCGCCAGAAGGGCACTGGTCGCGCCCGTGCAGGTTCCAGTCAGTCGCCCCTGTGGCCAGGTGGCGGCGTGGTGTTTGGTCCGTTGCCACGTGATTTCAGGAAGAAGGTCAACAAACGCGTCCGTTCGCTTGCCCTCCGTAAAGCACTCAGTGAGCGGCTCAAGGCGGGTGATGTATTGGTGGTGGACGAGTTCAAGCTCGCCAGCCACAAGACTAAGGAATTTCTGAGCGTGCTTGGCACGTTCAAATTGAGCGGTCGCACCGTCCTCCTCGTCTCCAGCGAGGACAAGAATCTCACCATTGCGTCGAGCAACGTGCCAAACGTTTCGCTGACCTCGGGCGAGAAACTTAACACTTACGAGGCCCTGCTTTGCGACAAACTCGTCTTTACCAAGGCCGCCTTGGATAAGGTCGCCCTCAGGCTCTCCGACAAGTAACAGCCATGAATTCCTTCGACATCATCAAGACGGTGCGCATCAGCGAGAAAGGTGCGATGCAGTCAGAACGGTTCAACCAATACACCGTCGTGGCCGACCGGCGCGCGAACAAGATTGAGATTCGCAAGGCGGTGGAGGAGTTGTTCAAGGTCAAGGTCATCGCTGTGAACACCTCGAACGTCCGGGGTAAGTTACGTCGTCAGGGCACCAAACATGCCGGGCGTGATGCGAACTGGAAGAAGGCCATCATCACCCTCAAGGATGGCGACAAGATCAACCTTACCTAATTTCCTGCCATGCCCGTCAAGACATTCCGCCCGCTGACGCCCTCCACGAGATACATAACGATCTCGGACTACAGCGATATCACGAAGAAGAAGCCGGAAAAAAGCCTCGTCGTTATTCGCAAGAAAACTGGAGGCCGTAACACACATGGTCGCGTCACTGCGCGCGGCATTGGTGGCGGCCACAAGCAAAAGATTCGGCTGGTGGATTTCAAGCGGAACAAACATGGGATGGAGGCTGAAGTTTCGGCCATTGAATACGATCCGATTCGCACCGCGCGACTGGCACTGCTCACCTACACCGACGGAGAGAAGCGCTACATCGTCGCACCTGTGGGCCTGAAGGTCGGAGCGAAGATCGTGTCCGGACCCACTGCGCCGCCAGAGATTGGTAACTGCGTGCTGCTCAAGAATGTCCCAGTCGGTTTACCGATTCACGCGATTGAAATCATGCCCGGTAGAGGCGCCCAGATGGTTCGGTCCGCCGGTTCTGCTGCGACGCTAATGTCCGTGGGCGAAGGTTACGCCCAGATTCGCCTTCCATCAGGGGAGATTCGCAAGATCAACGAAGAGTGCTATGCCACCATCGGCCAAGTGGGTACACCGAGCACGAGAAAGTTGTGCTCGGAAAAGCTGGTCGCAGCCGCCATCGAGGCATCCGTCCGATTAGCCGCGGAGTGGCGCGCAACCCGGTCGACCATCCGAACGGTGGTGGACAAGGCAAGTCAAAGTCCGGTGGCGGCTGGCAGCAGCTCACCTCCCCCTGGGGTCTGGTGGCGAAGGGAAAGCGCACTCGCATCAAGACGAAGGATTCCAACCGGTTCATCGTGGTCCGCCGCGATGGACGCCCAATGAAGCAACAGTAATAGACTATGGGACGTTCAATCAAAAAAGGTGCCTTTGTTGAG
>JAYTIO010000363.1:0-8654 GCA_043731805.1 Pedosphaera sp.
GCGCCGTGCCCTCCGTGTGAACCAGGCCGACCAACGGCGGTCATCGACCGCCGCTACAGCATCGGTGACAAGTGCGGGGCCACCAACCGCCAGATCGCGTCCTGCACCGCCTCGATGCTCTGCGTGGCGTCCACGATCTTCACCCGCTCCGGCTCGGCCTCGGCGATGATCTGAAAGCCTTGTTCCACCCGCCGGAAGAACTCCCGGTCTGCCTCCTCGAAGCGGTCGCGCGGCCCGGCGGTCGCCGCCTGCCGCGCTCCCCGTCGCGCCTCGCTCACCTCGGTCGGCACGCGCAGTAGCAGCGTCAAGTGCGGCCGGGTCTGGCCCACCGCGAAGTCTATGACCGACTTCACCAAGCCCAAATCAAGCTGTCGCCCGTAGCCCTGATAAGCCGTCGTCGAGTCGTAGAAGCGGTCGCAGAGGACGATTTCCCCAGCGGTCAGCGCGGGGCGGATCACCTCCAGCACGAGCTGCGCGCGGCTGGCGTTCATCAGGAGCAACTCTGCCTCCGGCATCATCACCTCGTTGGCCGGATTGTGCTTGAGCAGGTGGCGAATCTCCTCGCCGATGGGCGTCCCACCCGGCTCGCGCAGCACGCGCGCGCGGTGGCCCAGCCCGCGAAGTCGTTCGGTGAGCAGCGCCACCTGCGTGCTCTTGCCGCCGCCTTCCGTGCCTTCGAAGGTAATGAACAAGCCGGACATGGGGGGATGAAGAATTAAGAGTTAAGAATGAAAGAGCAGGGGCCGATGGCCAGTTCCCGACGACCGGCAGCCTTCGTCTTTGGCAGCCTGTGGCCCTTGAGCTGTCGTCACTCGACATTCGCAATTCCCCATTTCAAATCCGTTTCACCCGCGGCCCCTTCGCCGTGTCCTCCACCGTCCAGCCCAGCGCCTTGAGCTGGTCGCGGACGACATCGCTGCGTTTGAAATCCTTCGCCTTGCGCGCCGCCTGCCGCTCCTCGACCAGCATGAGCACCTCGGCGGACGCCTCTTCCTGCTGCGGGCTGCCGAGGCCGAAGACCTCGTCCACGCGGTGCCACGCCTCCAGCGCCGCCGCCGCCTGCGGCTTCGTCAGTTCGTTCGCCGCCAGCTTGCGGTTGACCTCGCTCACCCACGCGAAGACCGCGCCCCACGCCGCCGAGACGTTCAAATCGTCGTCCATCGCCTTGGTGAACTCCAGCATCAGCCCCTGCTCCGGCGGCACGCTCGCCACGCCCGCCAGCTCGCGCAGCTTGCCGACGCATTCGTCCAGCCGGGCCAGCGCCGCGCGTGCGCCGGCAAGTCCATCCAGGGTGAAGTTGAACTGCGCGCGATAGTGCGCGGTCAGCAGCAGGTAGCGAATCTCCCGTCCCGTGAAACCCTTCGCCAGCAGGTCGCGCAACGTAAAATAGTTCCCCAGCGACTTGCTCATCTTCTTGCCCTCGACCAGCAAGTGCGAGCCGTGCATCCAGTGCTTCACGAACCGCTGGCCGGGCGGATACGCCAGTGCCCCCTCGCTCTGGGCAATCTCGTCTTCGTGATGCGGGAACATCAGGTCCTCGCCGCCGAGGTGCAAATCGAAGCTCTCGCCGAGATGTTTCATGGCCATCGCGCTGCACTCGATGTGCCAGCCGGGCCGCCCCTCGCCCCACGGGCTGGGCCAGAACACCTCACCATCCTCCGGCACGCGTTGCTTCCACAGCGCGAAGTCAGCGACCGACTCCTTCTCGTATTCGTCGCTCGCCACGCGCTCACCCACGCGCATCCCGTCGAAGTTCAAGTTCACCAACTGCCCGTAGTGGCAGCCGCAGCCGCGATACTTCTCGATGCTGAAATAGACCGAGCCGTCCGGGGCCTGATACGCGATGCCGCGCGCGACCAGCTTCTCAATCAGCGCGACAATCTCCGGCATGTGCTCCGTGGCGCGGGGCAACACCTGCGGGCGCTGGCATTGGAGTGTGTCGAAGTCCGCGAGGAACTCCGCTTCGTATTTGCCAGTGAACTCCCGCAGCGTCGTCTTCCGCTGCTGCACGCGCTTGATGATCTTGTCCTCCACGTCCGTGATGTTCATCACGTGCTTCACCGCGAAGCCCCGGAACCCGAGGTAGCGCCGCAGCAGGTCGGCGAAGACAAACGTGCGGAAGTTCCCGATGTGGGCGAAGTCGTGGACCGTCGGTCCGCAGCAATACATCCCGACATGCCGGCCCTGCGGCTCCAGCGGGATGAACTTTTCCACCGTGCGGGTCAGCGTGTTGAAGAGTTGCAGAGCCATGTAAAGCGGGCGCGAAACTAGGGTTCAAAGTTCAAAGTTCAAAGTTCAAAGTTCCGCGTCGACGGAGCGCCAGCCTCCGGCGCTCTTCTTCAGCCCGAACGATGCAGTCGAATCGGGAGTCTCCTCTTCAACGCAGAGAAGCAGAGGACGCAAAGTTGCGCGGGGCGCAGGCGAAGAAGCATACCAAATGAATCGCTCACCAACTCTGCGGTTCTCTGCGCTCTCTGCGCCTTTGCGTTGAAGGGAACGCGACGTTCCAACCGAATCGTTGCCTCAGTGCATCCCGCTGGCCTTGAGCAACGCCTCGTGCACCAGTTCGTCCTCGTCCGGCGTGACGGACAGCGGCTTGCCGGTGCGCACGCACGCGGCCAGCTCGGCGAACTCCGGCACGTAGCGTTTGTAGGCCGGGAAGTTGATGACCTGGCTGCCCTTCTTGTAAGGCCCGGCGTCCCTCGCCAAGTCCACCGTCAACACGGGCTGCTCCAGCGGCTTCACGACGGCGATGCCGTTCGTTCCTTGAATCTCGAACGTGCGGTGCGCGCCCGCCGTGGGCTGCATCGTCGCGCTGCTGATGATGCCGATCGCGCGCTTGAAGTCGAAGACCGCGACGCAATTATCTGCAAGCTGGTCGTTGTCTTTCGAGTCGTGGCGCAACACGGGAGTGATCTTCGCGTGCTTGCCCATCAGCCGGATCATCGGGTCAACGAGATGGCAGCCCAGCTCGAACATCGTGCCGCCAGCGATCTCGCCGAAGGACCGGCGCGACTCGGCGTTGAGGCTCGTGTTGATGACGCCGCGCACCATATACACGTCGCCGAGCCAGCCCTGACGCGCGGCTTCGATCGCATCGTTGATGCCGGGGTTGAAGCGCCACATGTAGCCCATCTGCATCAGCACCTTTTTCTCGCGGGCCAGCGTGAGCAGTTCGCGGAACTCGGCGAGACCCACCGTTGGCGGCTTCTCGATCTGCACATGCTTGCCAGCGAGCAAGGCAGACTTCGCCAGCGCGTAACGGTCCTTCGCGTCGCACTCGACGGCGATGACTTCGCCGGCCGCGATGAGTTGCTCCTGCGAAAGCGCCTTCGCCCCGAGCTTTTCTGCCGCCGCGCGATGCTTCGCGTCTGGCTCGAAGACACCAACGCATTCCCAGTCCGCCGACTCCAGCGCGAGCTTCACCTTCGGCATTCCATGCGAATGGCTGCACCCGAGGAAGCCGAGGCGCAAGCGACGCGGGGCATCGGCAGCGCGGGCGGACAGTGCGAGAGCGGAGACGGCGGCAGTTTGCAGGAAGGTGCGGCGGTGCATGGCGCGGAGCGTTGCGGAATCAGGCAGGGCGCACAAGCCCGGTGCGGGGCGGGCTTGCCGAGACAACTCGTGTCCACCAACGCCAACGGCGTTGCGCCTCAAAGCTAGGGTTGCCGCAGGCTACCCTGGGTCAACGGGACAATTTTAGTTGGAACCCCAACGGGGGGTTCTGGTGATGACGTGACGCGGGCGAGCATAGGCCCAGACTGGCTTTCGCACAAAACAGCGGCCTACTCGTTTGCGAAGTAAACAACGTCTGATGCGTCGCTCTTGCCAATCAAGATTGGGTCACCTCGGTGTGCTCCTCGATTGGGCGTGGTAACGACAAATGCGACCGAATCGAAAATCGCGAGCACGGTCTCCCCGTCAATGTCACGTTCGCCGACCTGTGCGAGGCATTCCTTGCCATTGTGCCGATACCGGACAGAGAAAACCCTCCGGTCTGAAATTTTCCACCCGAGACCATCAGTAACAAACCTGCGTATCGCTTCGTAATATTCCAGTTCTTGAGTAGCGTTCTTGGCACTTGGGAGGAAGAATTTCATGCCGTGTTAGTTCACAACTGTGTATCTGCCTGAATGCTCGATTGTGATTTCGTTGCCAGGCGCGTCTATGCGAGCCCTAAACTTAATGTAGCCCGCGCGTTTTTCGTAAATTACGACGTCTTGGAATCCCATCTTCGGCCTACCGAGATACTCGTAAAGCCATACCTGCTTGGCTGTTTCCTCGCGCGGACCACAGCCGCCCAAAAGGAGGATTGCAATGAATCCGACACACACAAGTGTTTTCATAAGAGTTTTCTTGAACCTCAATTCTCCCGCTTGAAGAAGCGTTGCACCGCGCCTTTGTGGCGGGGGAGGAGTTGCCTTCAATACTCCTCGCTCATCTGCTTGTCCCCGTGCTCCGGGTTGGGGATGAGCTTGCGGTTCTTGGGGTCCACCACGAAGTCGAGATATTCGAGGGGAATCTGGCCGAGCAGGTTCGGCACGTTCTCGCCGATGTCCACCACATTGAAATCCCCGTAGCGCCCCTGAACTTCCAGCCGCACGGATTCATAGACCGAACGCCGCTTGGGTCCGTTGGTCGTCTGGGAGATGACCTCGTCCATCTTCTCCAATCCCAAGGCGTGGATGACGCTGGGCTTGAGGTAGAGACGGGTGGCCCCGGTGTCCACGAGCGCTTCGACTTCCACTGTGCGGGGCTGGGCCTTGGAATGCTTGCGGTGCCGCACTCCCAAGTCGAGCAGGTTGGTCAGCTTGATGTTGACAGTAACTTTTCCCATGGCCGAAAGGTGCCGTGCAGCGGCGTGCGATTCAAGGCGGGAATTACCCCGCGGCGAATTCTAACGCAAAGGCGCAAAGACGCGGAGGAGAACAAGGCGAAATGAGCTTGGGCACAGACCAGATAATTCACGTTCCTTTGCGGCTCTGCGTCCTTGCGTCTTGGCGTTCAACCCGGTTCCCAGCTCAATTCTCCCGCTTGAAGAACCGTTGCACCGCGCCTTTGTGACGGGGGAGGAGTTGCTGGACGTTGGCCGCGCCGCCGCCGGCTTCGGCTCCGGCGAGGGCACCGGTCTGGGCGGTTTCCTTGTCGCCGGTCACTTCGGGCGTGCTGCGGCTGATGCCCACGAGTTGCGCGTCCTTCAAGCCACTAAGCGGCCCCATCGGCAGGGCGGTGTCCTTGAACTTCATGCCGGTTTCGTCCGAGGGGTCGGTCCAGGTGAGCGGGGCGTCGCCGCGGCCGCGGTCCACGCCGCCCTGGCCGTAGGACTGCACCACGAGCAGGATGGAATCGAGGTTCGCGCCGTTCTCGGCGAGGAAGGCGGCAAGGCCGGCGGGGTTGGGGCACTGGCCGGCGTTCTTGCAGGCTTCGAGGAGTTTGGGGTCAATCATCTTGAGGTTCGCGAGCTTGTTGAGGCATTCGCCCAGTTTCGCTTTGTTGCCTTGGAGCGCCTTCATCAACTCCTTGAGCTGCTCGGGCGTGAGCTTGCCGTCCTTCGCGGCCTTGAGGAGTTCCTCGGGGAGCTTCGCGGCGAGGAGGCCTTGCTCCAGCTTCGCCTGCTGGAGGAGCGAGGCCATGTCCTGCATGGCGCGTTCGAGGAGGGAACTAGCGGAGTCGGGGAGGAGCCCGAGCGCGGCGGCGAGGGTCTCGGCCTGCTTCATGGCGTCGGTCTTCTGGATGGCTTCCTCGGCGGCCTGCTTGGCGAGGTCGCTGTTGGATTGCTTGAGGTGGTCGAGGGATTCCCAAGTCTTGGCGGGGTCGCGCGCGGCGGAGTCCTTGCCGAGGCGGGCGAGTTCTTTCTTTAGCTCAAGGGCCTTGTCCTCCTTGAGAATCTTCTCTTCCTCCAGCGCGGTGATTTGTTCGGTCAACTCGGTGACGAGCTTGCCCACGTCGAGCGGCCGCTGCGCCGCACCGACGATGAAGCGTTCGGGCATCAGCATGGACGCGCCGAGGAAGAGGGCGGCGCCCGCGAAGAGCGTCATTGGGCGACCGCTGTTCCAGCGCAACGCGGGCTGGGTGAGTTTGGCGGGCGGCTGCCAGGCGGAGACATCGGTCTGCGCGGCGGCCATGAGGAGGCCGCCGGATTGGTTGTGGCGGTCCATCGCAGCGCGCACGGTGGCGAGCTGCGGGCGACGTTGCCATTCGAGCCACGCGGCGATGCCGACGACGGGAATGAGTCCGAGCAATCCACCGATGAGCCAGTGCGTGGCCATCAGGCCGGTCACGCGCGCTAGGAGCACGGCGACGCCGACGCCGAGGAGCCAGACCGTCGCGCAGCGCAGCGCGGTGCGGTAGAGGAGGAGCGCGGTGAGGCGGCTGCCGAACGCGCGGATGGCTGGTTCAGTGGAGTTCATGGGGATGTCAGTTGGGCGCACCGTAGGAGCGGGGCGCTAGAGCGTCAAGGGTGCGGAGCCGGAACGTCACCGCTGCTTCGGCAGGTTCACCTTCGTCTTCTGCTCCGCGAGCTGGAGGAGTTGGCCGGGCGTCACGATGCGCGACCAGTTCAGGAAATCGGGCGCGGCTTTGTCAGCGCGCGGCGCTTGCGACAGTGTGAGCGAGACGAGCTTCGGCTCGAAGAGCGCGGCAAAGGTGGCGACCTCGGTCATCTCCGGGCTGGCGTGGAAGTGCAGCGGCAAGTCGCCCAGTCCCGGCAGCGCGCGCGCGGCCTCCGAGGCGCGATGCACGTCCCACACCTGCGAGCTGGCGACCGTCTCGCCCAGCAGCATGAAGCGACGGCGCATCTGGGTTTGGTAACGCTTGTCGCCGCCGAGCGCGGTCATGCCCACGCCACGCGGAGCGAACGTGATGTAGGCCGCCTGGTGGTCGCGGATGTAGCGCATCCAACCGGCGAACTGCTTCTGCTGCTCCGGCGCGACCGGCGACTTTGGGTCAATGCCCGCGCGAGCCAGTTCTTCGCCGAACGCATCGGTGAACCCCACCTTGGCGAGCTGCAACTGCTGCTGCCAGTTCGCGTCGTCCACCGTCTCGATGTGCAAGGCCTTCGGCGCAGCGGCCGTCGGCTGCGCGAGATAAAAGCGCAGCCGGATGCCGCTCTCGCTGTCGAACTCATGGACGGTGAGCCGCACGCCGTCGGTCACGGTGGACGCGAGTTGGCGGACGTTCGTCGGAGCGCTCGCGGTGGGAAAGCCGCCGAAGGTTTTCACCGACAGTTCGGCGAGCGCCTGCTTCGGGTCGAAGCTCGCCGAGTCCACCGCGCGCCGGGTGAAGTTCTCGTAGCACTTGCTCGTGATTTCGTCGGCGGGGAGTTGCTCGAAGACTTTCAGTTGCTGCCCGGTGAAGAGCTTCTCGGCGTAGTTCGGCACAGGCGCGGCGTCCTGTTTCAGCCACTTGTTGAACCAGCGCATCACGGGGACTTGCAGCTCCTGCGTGTCCTTGTGCGGCCCTTCGGTGAGGATGAGGCCGAGCTTCTCCGGCGCGTTGTGCAGGTCGTAAATGCCGCGCACGCGCTCGTGCAGGCGCACCACGCCGTCGAGCGGGAAGATGGTGTCCTTGTCGGTGTTGACGATGAGCAACGGGCGCGGGGCCATGAGCGCGGCCACTTGCGCGTAATCCCAGCGGTAGGTGTTCACCATGAACATGCAGTCGCAGTGGCCCTCGACGCAGCCATCCACGACGTGACTCTGCAAGTCCACGATGCCGGCGGTGGGACACGCGACCTTGATGCGTTCGTCGAGTGCCGCAATCCACCACGAGTAAGCCCCGCCACCGCTGCGGCCCGTGACGCCGATGCGCTCGCCGTCCACGTCCTTGCGCGACTGGAGATAGTCGAGCGCGCGGATGCAGTTCCACGCCTCAGCAGCGGCGGCGGAGTAACCGCGCGAGTTCCACCACCACATATCCTTGCCGTGGGTGCCGTGGTGGATGCCCTCGATTTCGCCGAGCTGGACGGTGTCCACGACCATGCAGAAGTAGCCATTGCGCGCGAACCACGCGCCCCAGTGTTGGTAGCCGACCTTGTTGCCGTAGCTCACGCCGTTGGTCTTCACGACCGCGTGGCCGCAGACGTAGAGGATGGCGGGCGCGGGCGCGGAAAGCTTCTTTGGCACATACACATTGGCCGTGACGTAGAGACCGGGGCGGGACTGAAAATGGAGCTTCTCCACGGTGAAGTCCGGGTGATCCAACGTGCCGGTGACAGTTGCCTTCAAGTCCGTCTTCGGCGGCAACGGGTCAAGGCCGAGCATCTCGAAGAGCTGCTGGCGCGCGGTGACTTTGGTTTTGTTCCAGTCCTCCAGCGTGCGGACCTCCGCGAGTGAGCGCTCGGCCAGCGTGCGGGTCTCGGCGCGGAAATACTCAGCGAACATCCGGTCGCCGGGCGTGGCGTTGGTGGGGGACTTGCCGTAAGGATTTCGGTAGGCGGCGGCGGACGCGGCGGGCGTGAGCAAAGCAAACGCAGCGGCGAAGAGGACAGCGGCTCTGGTGTTCATGGCGCGGTTGGACGCAGCTCCAACGCGGGGCAATCAGCCCTCGTGGAAACCCCACCGCCTGCCTCAGTTCGGCGTTCCACCTTCGGATGGCATGAGCAGCACTTGCAGCGGGATGCGCGCGATCATCGTCCCGTCGAGCGTGATGTCGAG
>JAYTIO010000364.1:0-3859 GCA_043731805.1 Pedosphaera sp.
GACGCGTGCCCGTTCTCCTGCTCGTTGCGCTGCTCGGCTGGCTCGTGTTGCCCGCCCGTGGGGATGACCTTGAGGACGCGCGGAAACTTCTCCTCACCGGCAAGTATTCCGAAGCCATCGCCGCCGCTGAGAAGGGCGTGAAGGAGGAAGAGGGCAGTGAGGACTGGCGCATCCTGCTCGTGCAAGCGCACATGGCAGTCGGGCAATACCCGCAGGCGCACACGGTTCTGACCAACGCCCTCAGCAAGTATCCGCACTCGTCCAGCATCCGCCTGCGCTGGGTGGGCCGCGAGGTGAAGCAGTTCAACGGGTTGGCTGGCGAGGGGCAGGACTTCCTCGACGAAATCAACCGCCTGGCTGGCTCGCGCTCGTGGGCGTATCGGGACCCGGCGAACCTCACCGCGCTCGGCCGCGCCGCGCTGCTGCTGGGCGCGGACCCGAAGATGGTGCTCGACCGCTTGTTCGACCCCGTGAAGAAAGCCGCGCCGGACTTGCGGGAGATTCACCTCGCGACGGGCCAGCTCGCGTTGGACAAGGGCGACTTCGCGCTCGCGGCGAAGATTTTTCAGGACGCACTGAAGCGCTTCAAGACCGACGCAGACATGCAGTTCGGCCTCGCGCGGTCGCTGATGAGCGGCTCGCGGCGGCCGGCCTTGCGTGCGCTGGACCTGGCGATGGAGTTCAATGAGAAACACATCCCCGCGCGCCTGCTGCTCGTGGACCATCTCGTGGACGCGGAGGAATACGAGGAGGCGGAGAAGCTCTTGAAGGAAGTGCTCGCGGTGAACGTGAACCAGCCCGAGGCGTGGGCGTATCGCGCGGTCATGGCGCACTTGCGGAATGACAAGGCGAAGGAAACGCAGTTCCGCACCGACGCGCTGCGCCACTACACGAACAACCCGGCGGTGGACCAGCTCATCGGGCGCAAGCTGTCGCAGAAGTATCGCTTCGCCGAGGGCGCGGCGTATCAGCGGCTCGCGTTGAAGTCGGACAAGAGTTTCCTCCCGGCGAAGTTCCAACTCGCGCAAGACCTGCTCCGACTCGGCGAGGAGGAGGAAGGTTGGAAGCTTGTCGCCGATGTGCACGAGGCCGATGGCTACGACGTGAACGCGTTCAACCTCGTCACGCTCAAGGACACGACGGACAAGTTCGTCGCGCTGACGAACGACTACTTCGTCCTGCGCATGGACGCGCGCGAGGCGAAGATTTACGGCCCGCGCGTGCTGGCCTTGCTCCAGCGCGCCCACGACACGCTCACGGCGAAATACGGGTTGAAGCTGGAGAAGCGAACCATCGTGGAGATTTACACGGAGCAGAAGGACTTCGGTGTCCGCACGTTCGGGATGCCGGACAACCCGGGCTTTCTCGGCGTGTGCTTCGGTTGCCTCATCACGGCGAACAGCCCGGCCAGCGCGCGCGGCCACGCCTCGAATTGGGAGGCGACGTTGTGGCATGAGTTCTGTCACGTCATCACCCTCACGCTCACGAAGAACAAGATGCCGCGCTGGCTCAGTGAGGGTATCTCGGTCTATGAGGAGCGGCAGGCCAGCCCGGCGTGGGGCCAGGTGATGAACCCGCGCTATCGCGAGATGATTCTCGGCGACGAATTGACGAAGGTCGGCGATTTGAGCAGCGCGTTCCTCACGGCGAAAAGTGACCTGCACCTGCAATTCGCCTACTACGAGTCGTCGCTGGTGGTGCAGTTCCTCATCGAGAAGTTCGGCGTGGGCAAGCTGCGCGCGATTCTTGCCGACCTCGCGACGGGGAAGGAAATCAACAAGGCCATCGTGGCGCACACCGCGCCGCTGGAGCAGGTGGAGAAGGATTTTGAGGCTTACGCGAAGGACTTGGCGAAGCGGCTCGCGCCGGGGTTGGACTTCGAGAAGCCGAAGGGCTTGGCGGGGATGCGACCAGCGAACGGCACGGTGATTATTGCGCCGGATGACAAGCCGTTACTCGACCCGGTGAAGTTGCACCCGAAGAACTTCTATATCCTCACGCAATCGGCCAAGAAACTGATGGCCGAGAAGAAGTTCGCCGAGGCGAAGGTGCCGTTGCAGAAGCTCCTCGATAATTACCCCACGCACACCGGCGCGGACAACGCGCTGTGGCTGCTGACGCAGGTGCATCGCGAGCTGAAGGAGACTTCGCAAGAGCGCGCGGTGCTGACCAAGCTCGCCGCGCTGGACGCCGACGCGGTGGATGCTTATTTGCGCTTGATGGAGCTGGCCGCCGCGACGAAGGACTGGCCGGTCGTCGCCGAGAACGCCCGCCGCTACCTCGCCGTGAACCCGCTCGCGCCGCAGCCGCACCGCTGGCTGGCGCGGGCGAGCGAGGAGCTGAAGCAACCCGCCGAAGCCATCGCCGCCTACCAGACGGTGCTGCTCCTCGACCCCGCTGACCCGGCAGAAGTTCACTTCCGCCTCGCGAAGCTCTTCAACGCGACCGATGCCAAGTCCGCGAAGCAGCACGTCCTGATGGCGCTGGAAGAAGCCCCCCGCTTCCGCGAGGCGCATGAGCTGTTGCTGAAACTCGCGCCGGTCGAAACGCCCGCTCCTGCGACGAGCAGCCCGAAAAAACCATGACCACCCACGTTAAACTCCTCCCGCTCGCCGCGCTACTGCTCGTCAGCGTCGCCGTCTTCGCCCAGTTTCGCGGCGGACGCTCGGGGCGCGGCGGCGGGACCGTTCACTACACCGAAGGCGGCGTCCCCGTGGACGAGACGACGGTCAAGACCGCGCGCGAAGTGGCGTCCCACAGCACGGGCACGCCCAACTGGACCAACGCCCCCGGCTTTGAGAAGGACGTGTTCACCTTCGTGCGTATCATCCGGGACCGCTCGCCGTTCTCCAGCGGCGGAAGCTGGATCACCGACTTCCCGGACAGCGACCTGAATCTCTCGTATCGGGTGCAGCAGATGACCTCGCTGAAGGTGGACCCGAACGGTCGCGTGATGCGCCTGACCCACCCCGACCTCTTCAACTACCCGTGGATTTACATGGTCGAGGTGGGCAGCCTGGAGTTGCGCGACGAGGAGGTGACCATCCTGCGGAAGTATCTGCTCAATGGCGGCTTCCTCATGGTGGACGACTTTTGGGGCGAGACGCAGTATCAGGGCTTTTACCGGCAGTTGAAGCGCGTCTTCCCGGAGCGCGAGCCGGTGGAGTTGGAGATGGACCATCCGATTTTCCATTCGGTCTTCGACATCAAGCTGACCAAGCAGCAAATGCAGGTGCCCAACTCCCGCACCGGTGAACGCAGCCAATCCACCGGGGTGACTTGGGAATACCACGACAACGAGGAGTGCAAGGAGGTCCACTTCAAGGGCGTGTTCGACGACAAGGGCCGCATGATGGTCTTCATCGCCCACAACACCGACAACGGCGACGGCTGGGAGCGCGAGGGCGAGAACGAGTATTACTTCAAGGAGTTCTCCGAGAAGCGCGCCTACCCGCTGGGCATCAACGTGATTTTTTACGCAATGACGCACTGATGAGTTGCCCACGAATAACGCGGATGACGCGGATGGGAAAACAATGAGCACGCTGCTGATACACGAGAAGGATACATACGCGATTTTGGGCGCGTGCTTCGAGGTTTACAACGAGCAGGGCTGTGGCTTCACGGAAGAGATTTATCAGGAATGTCTGGAGATTGAACTGGAGTTGCGGAGCATCCCATTTGTGGCGCAACAGGAGCTGCCGCTCACTTACAAGGGCCGCCGGCTGAAGCGGAAGTTCAGAACCGACTTCGTCTGCTTCGACCAAGTCATCCTCGAAATCAAGGCGGTCTCCAAACTCGTGGATGAACACCGTTCGCAAGTGCTGAATTACCTGCACGCAACCACCTGCCCCGTCGG
>JAYTIO010000365.1:0-2660 GCA_043731805.1 Pedosphaera sp.
CCAGTCCATCGCCTCCCCGCAAAACCCGCTCACCGCTCGCGTCATGGTCAACCGCGTCTGGCACCACCTCTTCGGGCGCGGCCTCGTCCCGACCGTGGACAACTTCGGTCGCCTCGGCGACCAACCCACGCACCCGGAGTTGCTCGACCACCTCGCCGCGCAGTTCATCGCCGAGGGCTGGTCCTTCAAGAAACTCATCCGCGAACTCGTCACCACGCGCGCCTACCAGCTCGCCAGCGAACCCACCGCCGCCGCCCGCGAGCGCGACGCGGCGAACGACTTCCTCTCCCACTTCCGCGTCCGCCGCCTCGAAGCCGAGGCCATCCGCGACACGCTCCTCGCCGTGAGCGGGCGACTCGACACCACGCAGTTCGGCCCGCCCGTGGGCACTGGCGACCGCGCTCGCCGCAGCATCTACATGGGCGTTCGCCGCAACAGCCTCAGCCCCTTCCTCGAAATCTTCGATGCCCCGAAACCCTTCACCACGCTCGGTCGCCGCGACGCCACCAACGTTCCCGCGCAATCCCTCGCCCTGCTCAACGACCCATTCGTGATAGACCTCGCCCGCCAGTGGGCCGTCGCGTCCATCGCTGCCGAGCCAGACGTGAACGCCCGTCTCCGCCAGATGTTCACCGCCGCCTTCGCCCGTCCGCCCAGCGCCGACGACTCCGCCAAAAGCCTCGCCCACCTCGCCGACCTAGCCCGCGAAGCCAGCGTCCCCGCCGAACAACTCGCGTCGAGCGAACGCGTCTGGCAGGACTTCGCCCAATCGCTCTTCAACCTGAAGGAGTTCATCTATGTCCGCTGAGATGAACCACAGAGTCACAGAGCACACAGAGGGGAGACAAGGCACTGGCAGCACTGCCTTCTCATTCTCTGTGTCCTCTGTGCCTCTGTGGTTAAATCTCCTTGTCCTGTGGGCTACGTTCGCCCCGTCGGCTTCCGCTGATCTCGCCGTCCGCCAAATCCAAATCGCTCCACCCGCCGCGCAATCCCGCGTCCCCGCCGCCACCGCCCAAGGCCGCCCACTCGCACCACAGGCCATCTCCGCCGTGGACATCAGCGCGGACGGCAAGTTCATCACCGTCGGGACGATGGCCTTCAGCCACGACGCCAACGTCTGGCAATTCGCCCCCGACGGCTCCGTGCTCGCCAAGCGCCACCTCCCCCCGTGGGCACCGATGCAAGTCGCCACGCTCAACGGCGGCGGCGCGCTCGCGGTCGGGCTCGCCTACTCCCGCGTCACGTCGCCGGAGCCAACAGTTTGGTTCGGCCCATCAGAAGCCCTGTTGCGAGAGCCGCTGAAAGACACGTTCGTCGAGGCCGATACCCGCGACAGCGAGACGGCGCGGCTGCGTCCCGGCGCGGGCGACTGGCGCACTGGATGGTTTGCCAGCCATCTCGGTGAGCTGTTCGTCCACGGCCCGGACTGGGCCTTCAAGCCGCCGGGCTTGCTCCTGCACGCCGATGGCCGACGCGAGCGCCTGCGCTACGAGGACAAGAACCAGTTGCCCACGAGCCGCGCCACGCGCATGACCGCGAGCCGCGATGGCAAGCACGCCGCGTTCGCTTGGCTGACGCTGAAGCCGACGGCCGTGGACCGCAGCCCGCCGCGCCACGCGTTAAGCGTATGGAGCGTGAACCCGAACCGCCTGCTCTGGACCGCCCCGGCCAGCGACGACTTGTCCGCCCCCGCGCTGCCCAACCCAGCGGCGGATTCCCCCGAGTTGGTGAAGGACGGCTTCCGCCTCGGGGCCGACGCCGTCCTGCCCGGCACCGTCTCCGCCTCGGTCGCGTTAAACGCCGACGGCTCGCGAGCGGCGCTGGTGGAATACGGCGTGCAAGTCTGGACGCGCACCGGCCCGGCCATAGGCAAGTGGGATCCACCAATCCACACACTGAACTTCGTCCCGACGCAGCGCGGTCGCCTGCGCGTGTTCGATGGCAACGGCAAGGAACTGCTGCGCGAGTGGCTGCCGGAAGCGGGCTTGTTTGAAGTCGGCTTCGGTGGCGACGCCGACGCGGTGTGGTGCTGGCCCGCATCGTGGTTCGCGCGCGGAATGGCAGGCGAGCCGTGGCTGCCGGTGCAGGCAGACGCGCGCACCGTGTATCGCGTGGACGTCCCGACACGGATCGCACTGGCCATGGCTTTGCCCGATGCTGTGGCCGACTGCGCGCCTTGCCCGACCGATGGAAGTGCGCTCATATCTTGTTGGGATGGAGAGGTGAGATGGCTCCGCGCCACGGGAAAGATTCTCGCGAGATCCCCTCTGGACTCTCCCGCTCGGTTTGCTTGGAGCGGCGACGGAAGTTTCGCAATTATCGGAACAGCAAAGGGAGTGTTGCTCCGGTTGGAGAGCGAGAGGAATGCGAGTTGGATACAAACGCTTCTCATCACCGAACTGCCCGGCACGCCCGGTGCCCGTGCCGGCGATTTGCAACCGCCGCCCGCCGCCCCCAGCACACCCACCGACGGCGGCTTGAAGCCGCCGGCACTCACTGCCCCTGCCGAAGTCGTCACCGGCATTCCCGTGTATCAAGGCGGCCGCATCCCCGGCGGCGAGCACGCCTACGTCGGCGACATCTGGCTGCTCAAGCTCGGACGCGAAGCGGTGGTCGTGGACGCCGGTGGCACGTCCGCCTTCGCCCTGTCGCAAGCT
>JAYTIO010000366.1:0-7196 GCA_043731805.1 Pedosphaera sp.
ACCATCACCTCGAAGGAGACGATGAACCTGCTCTCGCTCCTGCGGCTCGGCGCGGAGTTGGGCCGCTTCGAGAAGCTGGACCGTTCGCTCACCGACGAACTGTTCCTCCTCACTCAGCCCGCGCATCTCCAGCAGCAGCACACCGAGAAGCTCGGGGCCGAGGAACGCGACACCCTCCGCGCCGATATGCTCCGCGCCCGCCTCCGCACCGTCCCGCGCCCGCTGGCGGGCTGAAGGCCGGCGGATCGCCCCGCCCCCCGAACCTGGGCCGTCGGCTTCCAGCCGCCGTCCACGGGCTGTGCCAGTGCGAGGAAGCCCCGTATATCATCCAACCCGCAACGCGGCGGCTGGAAGCCGCCGGCAAGGGGCCAGGGGCCACACTGGCCGCTTGCTCCGGCGGTGCCGAAAGCTAGGCTCCGCCCATGACGTTCCGCCCGACCCTCTTCCTCCGCGCCGGTGTCGTCGCGGGTTATGCCTGGTGGCTGTCCGTGAGCTGTCTTTGCCTGCCGCTGGTCGCGGCGGAGAAAACCAAAACCATTTCCACTGTGTCCACGAACTCGCCCGCCGCCCACACCCACACCAACCGCCTCGCGCAGGAGAAGTCGCCTTACCTGCGCCAGCACATGCACAACCCCGTGGACTGGTATCCGTGGGGCGAAGCGGCCTTCAAGAAGGCGCGCGACGAGGGCAAGCCCATCCTCCTCTCCATCGGTTACTCGACCTGCCACTGGTGCCACGTCATGGAACGGGAGTCCTTCGAGGACGAGCAGGTCGGCGCGTTCCTCAAGCAGCACTTCGTCGCCATCAAGCTGGACCGAGAGGAACGTCCAGATGTGGACAAGATTTACATGACGGCGGTGCAGGCGATGGGCCAGGGCGGCGGCTGGCCGCTGAACGTCTTTCTCACGCCGGAGTTGAAGCCGTTCTATGGTGGCACTTATTTCCCGCCGCAGCCGAAGTTTGGCCGGCCCAGTTTCATGCAGTTGCTCGGGCGCATCTCGGAGCTCTGGGTCGAGAAGCGCAAGGACCTCACGGAGAGCGCGGGGCAAATCGCCGAGCAGCTCAAGAGCCTCGGCGAACACGAGGCGAACCAAGCGGCCGTGCTGGCGCCCAGCGTCTTGCCCAACGCGCTCAAGCGCATGACGGCGGAATACGACCCGCGCCATGGCGGCTTCGGTCGCGCGCCGAAGTTCCCCCGGCCTTCGCAGCCAGCCTTCATCCTCCGGGCGGCCGTGCGTGTCGGGGACCAAGCCGCAGTGAAGGCCGTGCTCCACACCTGCGAGCGCATGGCGGCGGGCGGGATGTATGACCAGCTCGGCGGCGGGTTCGCGCGCTACTCGGTGGACGAGAAGTGGCTCGTGCCGCACTTCGAGAAGATGCTCTACGACAACGCGCAGCTCCTCCACCTCTACCTGGATGCGCATCTCGTCAGCGGCGAGGCGCGCTACGCGGACGTGGCCCGCGACATCGTGCGCTACGTGGTCCGGGACATGACGCATCCCGAGGGCGGCTTCTACTCGGCGGAGGACGCGGATAGCGAAGGGCACGAGGGGAAGTTCTACTGCTGGACTAGGGCCGAGTTGACCAAGCTGTTGACCGCCGAGGAGTTCACGGTGGCCGAGCGCTACTTCGGCATCACGGACGAAGGCAACTTCGAGGACCACTCGCACCCGCAGCCGCTCAAGAAGCAAAACGTCCTGAGCATCGTGGACCCCAAGCTCGCGCCGGCGGAGGCCAAGCTGCTCGCTGCCACGAAGCAAAAGCTCTTCGCCGTGCAGGCCAAGCGCATCCGGCCGCACCTGGATGACAAGGTGCTCGCGTCCTGGAATGGCCTGATGCTCGGAGCCATCGCCCGCGCGGGCGTGGTGCTGGGCGAGCCGACTTACCTCGTTGCCGCCGAAAGAAACCTCGCCTTCCTCCAAGCCAAACTCTGGGACGCGCAGACCAAGACGCTCTACCATCGCTGGCGCGACGGCGCGCGGGACAACGTGCAGCTCCTCGATTCGCACGCTTACCTGCTCGAAGGCGTGATTCACCTCTACGAAGCCACGCTGGACCCGAAGCACTTGGACTTTGCCCTCGCGCTGGAGTCGGCGATGACCGCGAAGTTTTACGACCCGGCGAACGGCGGCTTCTTCCAAAGCCCCGCCGGTTCCAACGACCTGCTCTTCCGCGCGAAAGAGGACTACGACGGCGCCGAGCCGAGCGGCAACAACGTCGCGACGGTTGCGTTGCTGAAGCTCGCCGCCATCACGGATGACAAGGCGATGCGTGGGCGCGCGGAGAAGACGCTGCGGCTCTTCGCCGAGCGGCTGCAACGCATCCCGCAGGCGGTGCCGAACCTGTTGCTCGCGCTGGACTTCTTCCTGCACGAGCCGTTCCGCGTGGTCATCGCCTCGCCCGCGAAGGCGGATGCAGCAGCCACGACGGCGTTGCTGCGTGCGGCGCATGGCGTCTATCAGCCGAACAAGGTCGTCCTCGGCAACGCGGGCGCGGTGGAGCCGTTCGCGAAGACGCTGCCGGTGAAGGACGGCACGCGGGTCTTCCTCTGCACCGGCACGGCGTGCCAGCCCCCCACCGCCGACCCGGCGAAGGTGAAGGCGATGTTGCTGGGCAAGGCACCCTAGCATGCTGCGCATACTCGCGGTCGCATTGGCTTGGCTCGGACTGTCGGCTCCCGGTCGCGCCGCGCCGGCGGAACTCATCGCGTTGCGTGGGGCCACGATGGGTTCCACTTGGGCGGTGACGTATCGGCCGGGCACGGGGACGCCGGTGCGGGCGGCCGTGGAGCGGGCGGTGCAGGCGCGGCTGGATGACTTGGAGCGGCAGATGTCCACCTGGCGGGCGGACTCGGACCTTTCACACTTCAACGCGTCGCGGGACACGAACTGGTTTCCCGTCCCGCAGGACACGGCGGTGACCGTGCGTGAGGCGCTGGCGGTGAGCGCGCTGACGGACGGGGCGTTTGACGTGACGGTGTTCCCGCTGGTGCAGCTCTGGGGTTTTGGCCCGGCGGGAAGGCGAGGAGGTTTGCCAACGACGAATGAGATTGCCGCCGCGTTGGCGAAGGTAGGCTGGCGCAAGCTCGCCGTGCGCCTCGACCCACCGGCGCTCCGCAAGACGCAGCCGGCCGTGGCGGTGGACTTGTCGGCGCTGTGTCCCGGCTATGCGAGCGATTGCCTCGGCGAGCTGCTCGCGGCGCGGGACGTGCGGGACTTCCTCGTGGACGTGGGCGGGGAGCTGAAGGCGGTGGGCAATGGTGCTAGTGGCTACGGTTGGCGCGTGGGGGTGGAGCGGCCGTCCGCTCGGCCGCCGGTCGAAGGCTCGTTCGTGGCAACGCTCCCGCTCGTGAACCAGTCGCTCGCGACCTCGGGCGACTACCGGAATTTCTTCTCCCTCGCGGGCCGCCGCTACTCGCACCATCTCGACCCACGCACGGGCTGGCCGACGGAGTCCACCCTCGCGTCGGTGAGCGTGGTCCACGCGTCCACGATGCATGCGGACGCGCTGGGGACGGGGTTGACGGTGCTGGGGTTCGAGCGGGGCTGGGCGCTGGCGGAGCGGGAGCAACTCGGCGTGCTCTTCATCGTGCGGGTTGGTGAGCGCTTTACGTTGCGAGCGACGGGTTGGTGGCCGCGCGTGGGGAAGCAGGACTAGCCACGAACGGGCCAACTGAACGGTTGCCAGCCACACGGGGCTTGCTCACTCTCGCGGCGTGAAAACCCGTTTCCTTGTCGCGCTGTTGCTTGCCGCCGCCGCCGTTTTGCCGCTCCGGGCGTGGGATTATGAGGGGCACCGCACCATCAACCTCCTCGCGCTGGCTTCGTTGCCGACGAATTTCCCCGCCGCATTGCGCGACGCGGCGGCGCAGGAGCGGGTCGGCTTCCTCGCGGGCGAGCCGGACCGCTGGCGCAACACAACGGACCGCCCGCTGCGGCACTTCAACGGGCTGGACCATTACTTCGACGTGGAGGACTTGGACACCTACGGCCTCGCGGCCACGAACCTGAGTCACTTTCGCTTCGAGTTCACCGCGCAGCTCGCGGCCTTTCGGGCGAAGCATCCCGACCAGTTCCCCACCGATGAGAAGGACGTTGACCGCACAAAATATCTCCCCGGTTTCCTCCCGTGGGCGATCATGGAAAACTACGCGAAGCTTCGGTCGGGCTTCAGCTACCTGAAGGTCTATGAGGAGATGGGCACGCCGGAGGAGGTCGCCGAGGCGCGGCGGAACATCCTCTATATCATGGGCGTGATGGGCCATTACGTCGGCGATTGCTCGCAGCCGTTGCACACCACGAAGCACTTCAACGGCTGGGTCGGCGAAAACCCCAAGGGCTTCGCAACGAACAAGACCTTTCACTCGTGGATTGACGGCGGTTACTTGAACAAGGTCGGCGGGCTGAAGTTCGAGGAGCTGCGCGCCAAGCTGCGGCCTGCGAACACGCTGATGAACGCGGGTGTGGCGGGGCACGGCGCAGAGGAAGTCTTTGCGGTCGTGATGAACTTCATCATGGAGCAGCACCGGCACGTCGAGCCGCTCTACCAGATGAACTTGGACGGCAAACTGTCCGGCAACGAAGACCTCGGGATGGAAGGGCTGCCGTTCCTCAGCCGCCAGGTGCAACTCGCGGGGCAGTTGCTCGGCGACCTCTGGCTCACGGCCTACCAGAGCGCACCGGTGGATAGTTTCCTCAAGAACCAGCTTGCGCGCCGCCAGCTCAAGGAGGCACCGCCGGGCGCGGCGAAACCGAAAAGCACGAAGAAGAAAAAGGAGTGAAGCGCGCCGCCGCCATTCGTCTTGTCCTGGTCACCGCGCCGGACTTGAAGACCGCTCGCGCCTTGGCGCAGGCGGCGTTGACGGCGCGGCTCGTGGCTTGTGCGAACCTCGTGCCGAAGGTCGAGTCGCACTACTGGTGGCAGGGGAAACTGGAGTCCAGCGCGGAGGTGCTCGTCTTGTTCAAGACCACGCGGGCCAAGTTGGCCACGTTGGAGAAACTCATCGTGGCCCAGCATCCCTATGACACGCCGGGGTTGCTCGCGCTGCCGCTGGCGGAGGGAAATGCGAAGTATCTGGACTGGCTGGCGGCGAGTGTGGCGATCGAAGCGTCGGCCACCGAGTAAAAGCAAAATGGCGTCCGGTGGGACGCCATCTGCGAGAGTGAGTGGGAGCGGAGGTTACGCGGCCTTGACGGCGGTTTCCTTCTTCCAAGTGCGCTTGAGGGGCTTGATTACGAGGCCCTTCTTGATGGCGGCTGCGGTCACGCGGATGTAGCGGACCTCACCGTTCACGACCGCCTTCACGCGCTGGAGGTTCGGGAAGAAGCGGCGTTTGGTGATGGCCGTGATGTGCGTGCCGATTCCGCCTTCGCGTTTCGGTTTACCACTGCGCCAAATCTTGCTGCCCTTCATCGGGCGCTTGCCGGTCAGTTCACAAATGCGTGCCATAAAAATCGAGGTTCCAGTTAAAGGAGCGCGTAGTTAGCCAGCATCGCAGGCACCGTGCAAGCACGATTTCGGGCTTTGGGGATGCTTGTGGGGTTGGCGCAAAGCTTCCGATTTGGTCTTCCCGTGGCGGTCCCGAACGTTGGCAGAGGAATGTGGCGATTACCGCGCAACTTGTGTCCGGACTCGGGGTTTGCTCTCCTGACAACCATGAATGAACCGTTTGACTCCCGACCGCAGCAGACGGTGAACCGCTTGCGATTGGTGGTCGTTGTCCCCGTGCTGATGGCGGTTGGAGGCGTCCTCTTGCTCGCGGTCAAACTGGCGGGCCAGTTCAACAAGATTGAGGAGTCTCCCTCGCGGGATTATCCGACGAATCCGCCGCGGGGCGTGGGGCCGCCGGGCCGCCGGTTCCAGCCAATGGCGGGTGGGGCCAGCGGCCAACCGCAGTCAGCCGCTCCCAAAGACACCAATACTCCAGCGGGCGCGCCGCCGGCCTCCGCCTTGCGCCCACCGTTGCTGGTGGTTGCGCCGACTTCGTCTGTCGCTCTGGTTCCGGCTGCCGTGCCTGAACCGCCACCGGTGGGCGGGCTTGTGGTTTCTCTTGGTGGACTCCCAGCGAGGGGCATCGTGGGTTGGGTGTTCCTGCGCGGCGCGCCGCCGCCGGAGAAGGAGATTCCGGTGGATCCGAGCTGCGGGAAAGCCCGTGCCGGCCATCCGAAGTTGACCTCGCGGTTTTTTGTCGTGGGCACCAACGGCGGGCTGGCGGATGTGTTCGTCGGGCTGAAGGAGTTGCCCGTCGGTCCGTGGAAACCACCGGCCACCGCAGTCGAAATCCGCCAGCGCGGCTGCCAGTATCTGCCCTACGTCACCGCTGCTCAGGCCGGGCAGACCATCCGCGTGTTCAATGACGATCCGGTGATGCACAATGTCCATCCCACGCCGACCTTCGAGGGCAGCAGTGAGCGCAGCCGCGCGCACCTGCCCGGAGCAACGCAGTCAGATTTCAGCTTCCCCAAGCCCGAGCCGTTCCTCCGTTTCAAGTGCGACGTGCATCCGTGGATGTTCGCCTACGTCACCGTGGTGGAGCATCCGTTCTTCGCGGTGAGCGCGGTGGATGGGCAGTTCGCGGTGCCGGAGCCGCCGCCGGGGAGCTACACCTTGCAGTTCATCCATCGCAAGGCCGGCGAAAAGCTCGTGCCGGTGACGGTGCGGCCCGGCAAGCGCCTGCTGGTAACTGTCACCTTCGATCTTGCCGACCCGCTCAAGCAAGAGGCGGTGGTTACGGAGGAGTGACCGCACACAGGACGACGGGCGTAGGCCGCCGCTACGGCACGGCGACTGCAAGCCACCGGCACAAAAAACTCCGGCCCGCGAGGCGGACCGGAGTTGAGCGAAAGGAAATGCAGGACCGGGCTTACTTCGCGCCCTGGTCAATCCACGCGCGGATGAGGCCGATCTGCTCGGCGGTCAGCGGCTTGCCCTTGCCCTCGGGCGGCATGGCGTCGTCTTCCACGACGCGGGCGACGGACTTGACGAGGGAGCTGTCGGCGCTCTTGCCGGCGACGACGGCCTTGCCGTTCTCCCCGCCCTTGAGTGTGGCCGCGAGCGAGTCGAGGCGGAGTTTGCCCTTCTGTTTCTTGTCGCCGTGACACTCGAAGCAGGACTTCTCGAAGATGGGCTTGATGTCCTTGTCGTAGGTCAGGCCGGTCTTCTTGGAGGCCGGGGGGAGTTCCTTCTTGGCGGCGGCG
>JAYTIO010000367.1:0-2390 GCA_043731805.1 Pedosphaera sp.
ATGATTTCCGAGCCGATGATGTCGGACGGCAGCATGTCCACGGTGAACTGCACGCGCTTGAAATCGAGGTGGATGGCCTTGGCGACGGCGTTGACGAGCAGTGTCTTCGCGAGTCCGGGCAGGCCCTGCAAGAGCAGATGGCCGCCCGTCAGCAGCGCAATCATCACGCGTTCGACGACGACATCCTGGCCGACACGATTTTGGCGACACGCTCGCGGACGCCAGCAACGAATTGCTCGGCGGTCTGGGCAGCGGCGGGGTTGGGGGAGGGTTGGGTGGTTTGCATCAAATAAAGAGTTCGGTTGAGGAAAGGGTTGGAATCAGCACGCCGCGCGCAGCCACTTCTCGGCGAGGCCTCGAAGGTCCGCCTCGGTCATCTTGCTGCCGTTGCTGCCGAAGCACGTATGTTGCACACGTTGGAGGTCTTGTTGGAGTTCCTGGCGCTGCGGCTCGCGCAGCGTCACGAGTGGGCTGGTGTGCAGGCGGCGGAGCAGGGCGACCACGGCGAAGCCATCCACGTCGGCGGGCATCTTGAAGACGTCGCGGGCGCGGAGCGGACGCTCGCTGTCGCTGGCTGAGCGTTTGAGCAAAGCGAAGAGCAGCGCGCCCACGAGCAGCGCGGCCCCGGCTCCGATGCCCGGCCAGAGGTAGGGATTGCGCGCGGGCTTCAGAACTACGCCGCCCGCAGCTGCGGCGACGCTGCGACCGAGCCGCACGGAGGGCTGCGGGAGCGTGGCGAGGTCCATGTCCTTGTAGGTCTGGTAAACAGCGGCGACGTCCTTCGTCTTGGGCTGCGGGAATTGGAAGTCCACCGGCCCTTCCGCCGTGCGGATGGTGTCGCCGTTGAGCGAGAGCGTCCACAGCCGCTCGGTGCGCGGCGCGACGCGGTCGCCCCACGTGTTCAGCTCCTTCACTTGCAAGCCCTCGTGCGCGTTCGTCTGCCGGATGCCGACCGCTTTCTGGAGCTCGCTGAGGTCCAGCAACTCGCTCAGCTCCGGCACCAGTCCAGTGGCCGTGGCTTTGATTTCGAGCGACAGCGCGTCGTTGATGGAGAACTGCCGCGTGTCGAGCGTCTGCGTCAGCTCGACTTTCTGCGACGGGCGCGGCGGCGCGTTGGCCGCGACCTTAATCACCGTCTCCGCCGACTGCGCGGGGATGGTGATGGGGCCGGTGAGGTCCACGAACTTCAACTCCAGCTCGACCGGCGGAATCTTGTCCACGCTCGCGTCCTTCGGGCGCACGAGCAGGTAGGCGAACACCGTTTCCTCCCAGCCGGGCTGAGCGGCGGGGCGCGGCTTCACGTCGGGGGTGGCGAAGGTGATGGACTTGATGTCGAAGAAAGGCGAGAGCGACTCGGTGAGGCTCAGTTCGAACTCGTCGCGCGGCCCCTGCGCCTCGCGCATCTTGCGCGCGAAGGGCGACTTCCGCCGCGCCTTGCCCGGACCCGCGCCGGGGTCGTTGCTGAGATACTGGCCGAACTGCGCCACGCGGCCCATCGCCTCCGTGTGAACCACGCTGACGATGAGCCCGAACTCTTGGTCGCGGCCCAACGTGTTCGGCCCATCCACGCGCGTCTGGAGGCGCAGCTCGCTCAGCAGCTCGTCGAAATACCCGACCTTCTTTTCTGCCCCGAGCGTGAAGGGGTTGTCCTTCGTGATGACCAGCGCGCTGGCGAGGTAGCGGTATTTCAAGTCCTCGTGCAACGGGTCGCGCTCGTCCGCGAGCCGCGCGTTCACGGTCTTGGCGAACATCGTCAGGTGCGCCTGCGCGGCCTTGCCGGGCAGCGCGACGAGGCTCTCGCGAATCTTCGTCAGCGCCGCGCGGTTCATCGCCTTTGAGAGGTTGAGCTGGCCGCCGGAGCCGATGCCGATGAGGCCGTGGAACCAGCCCAGGTGCGCATCAATCGAGTGTTCGGCGGGTGCGAGCTTGGTGACTTCCTTGGCGTAGGCGGCAGTGCCGCGCTGAAAATAATCCTGCGCCAGCAAGTTCTTCTCCTTGTAGCCGAGCATCCGCTTCTTCGCGTCGCCGGTGACCAGTTCCTGGAAATATTCGAAGTCACCCCAGTCCATGAGCAACGTCCCGCCGAGCGTGAGCGCGCGCGAGCCGTCGGCGTGGCCGGTGAGCCAGTCATCAATCATGTGCAACGCTCCCGCGTAGCCCGCGCGGACCATCTCCAGTGTCTGCGTTTCGTTGCGACGGGTGAGGCCGGCCTTCTGCACGTCCATCTTGCGCCAGCGCTCGGTGAGGTTCGTGTGCATCCGCGAGAGGATGAGGAAGAAGAGTTGCTCGTCCATCTTCGCCAGCGGGCCGAACACCTTCTCAATGTGGCTGGTGCGGTAAGCCTCGGCGTTGCTGTAGGCGAGGTCGAAGGCCGCGACGACTTTCTGATA
>JAYTIO010000368.1:0-3088 GCA_043731805.1 Pedosphaera sp.
TGGTCTCGTTCGGCGTGGCCCCGGCATTTCTCGTGCATCGCATCGTGCTGCGGGACGTGTTCGTGGGTGTGCCGGAGTTGGGCTGGTTCATCGCTTCCATCTATCTCATCTGCGGCGCGTTCCGGCTGGCGCGGTTCAACTGCCTCGCCACGATGCCGGCGTCGCAGTCGAACAACTCCGGCGAGTTCACCGGGGTGCCCATCCCGGCGGCGGCGGGCATGGTGGCCTCGCTTACGCTGCTCATGATGTGGTGGGATGAGAAGGAATTCGCCGTGGGCAACTGGCGCTATGTGCTGCCCGTGCTGCTGCTGTTTCTCTCCTACCTGATGGTGAGCGAGGTGAAGTATCCCTCGTTTAAGAAACTGAACTGGCGCGCGACCAAGCCGTTTCACAAGATGCTCCTCATCCTGCTGGTGCTGGGAGCCTTCTTCGTGATGTGGCGACATGTCCTGCCGGTGGTCGCGCCGCTGGTGTTCACCGCCTACCTCCTCTACGGCTTCATCCGGCCCCGGATCTCGCGCCAGATGCGGCAGGACATCGAGGAGGATGATGATGACGAGGACGAAGCTGCCCCGCCCACCAAGCCCGCTGCCTGAGCCATGCTGAACGACTACCCGCTGCTGGAAGCATTTCTGACCGGCCTCATCAGCGGTTTCCTCGTCTCCATCCCGGTCGGCCCCATCAACGTCACCATCATCCACGAGGGGGCGGCGCGCGGGTTCCGCTGGGCGGTCTTCATTGGGGCCGGCTCGGTCCTGATGGAGGCCATCTATTGCGCCATCGGCTTCGCGGGGTTCTCCGAGTTGTTCACCAGCAACGTCGCACGCGCCATTCTACAGCTCGCCAGCTTCGCGCTCATGAGCTACCTCGGGGTGAAGTATCTCTTCGCCAAGGAAGTGAAGGCTACCTCGCCCAGCGCGGACCGCATCGAGGAGCGGCTCCACCCGCACACCGCCTTCATGACGGGCTTCGTGCGCACGCTGGGCAATCCCGGCGTGTTGCTGCTGTGGGTCGCCCTCTCCGCCACGTTCCTCGCGCATGAATGGGTGGACCCGAACTGGACGAGCAAATCCTTCTGCATCGGCGGCGTGGCGGCGGGCGGGCTGGCGTGGTTCACCCTCCTGAGCTACGTGGTGTCCATCGGCCACCGCCACCTCTCGGACCGGGCGATGTTGAATATGTCCCGCGGGGCCGGGGCCATGCTCCTCGTGGCGGCCATCGCGCTGGGCTACAAGCTCGCGCTGCTGCTGGCCCACACGCTGACGGGCTCCGGCTCCCCCGGCAGTTGAGCCTCGCCACCCAGCCGAGCTTTTTTGTCGCCCCTCCCGGCGGCGTTCCCTAACCTCCGCGCCATGCTATCCAAGCTGCCCTTGCTCCTCCGCACTTTCGCCCTGCTGGCTCTCTTCGCGCCGCTGCTGGCCCAGGCGCAGAAGACCTACTCCTTCGGCATGATTGCCAAGTCCCAGGGCAACATGTTCTTCCTCGCCGCCCGCGCCGGCGCCGAGGACATGGCCAAGGAACTCAGCGCCAAGCACGGCCTCAAAATCAAAATTGACTGGCGCACCCCCAACGAGGAGGACGCCCAGCGCCAGGCCGAATACATCGAGCAACTCCTCCTCGCCGGCACCGACGGCGTCATCATCTCCTGCTCCGACGCGAACAAACTCACCGACGCCATCAACAAGGCTGACCGCCAGGGCGTGCCAGTCGTGACCTTCTCCGGCGACGCCCCGGCGAGTCGGCGCTTCGTGAGCATCGGCATTGACGACTACCAGTGCGGCGAGCGGACCTTCGTCGAGCTGGCGAAATTGATGGGCGGCAAAGGTGCCGTCGCCGCCATTGACGGCAACCCCAACGCGCAAAACCTCCAGCAGCGCGCCGCTGGCTTCCGCGCCGCCGCCAAACTTTCCCCCGGCATCAAGGTGCTCGACATCTATTACCACAAGGAAACCCCGCAGGACGCCGTCGCCAAGATCGAGCAAGTGCAGCAGGCCAATCCTGACCTCGCCGGCTGGGGCCTCCTCGGCGGCTGGCCACTCTTCACCGACAACGCGCTCAAGTGGTCCGCCGGCACCGTCAAGTGCGTCTCCGTGGACGCCCTCCCGCCACAGCTCGCCTACGTCCGCAGCGGCCACGTGGAAATGCTCCTGGCGCAGGATGTCTATGGCTACGGCCAGCGCGCCGTGCAGCACCTCGTCAACAAGCTCCATCTGAAAAAGAACCCCGCCTCCCCACTGGACGTGACCCCGCTCATCGCCGTGACCAAGGCGAACGTGGACGCCTACGCCAAGAACTGGGAGAAGTGGTTGCCCAAGTAGGCTGCGCCTCGCGCCCGCTCGTTTCCGAATCCACCCTTGCGCTTTGAGACTTCGTTCCTAGACTCGCCCTCCCGCTGGCGTCTGGCTGGTGGTTTGATGAGCGAGCGCCGCATTTATTACTTCGACAACAACGCCACCACAAGGGTCGCCCCTGAGGTCGTGGCGGCGATGACGCCCTTCTTCACCGAACGCTGGGGCAACGCTTCGAGCGCCTACACCTTCGGCAACCAGGTGGTGAAGGACCTGGACGTGGCGCGCGAGCAAGTCGCCGCGCTCATCGGCGCGGACGCGAGAGAGATTGTCTTCACCAGTTGCGGCACGGAGGCGAACAACACGGCCATCCACAGCGCACTGGTGACGCAGCCCGGCAAGCGCCATGTGCTCACCACGGCGGTCGAGCATTCCGCGAACATCAAGTTCGGCGAGTATCTCAAGCGGCGCGGCTACGACGTGACGTTCCTCCCCGTCGAGTCGGACGGCTCGCTGGACTTGCACCTCTTGGAGAAATCCATTCGCCCTGACACCGCCATCGTCTCCGTAATGTGGGCGAACAACGAGACGGGCGTGCTCTTCCCGCTGGAGGAAATCGCCGCCATCTGCCGCAGCAAGGGCGTGCTCTACCACACCGACGCGGTGCAGGTGCCGGGCAAGCTCAAGGTGGACGTGGACGAGCTGGGTGTGGATTTCCTCTCGCTCTCCGCGCACAAGCTGCACGCGCCCAAAGGCGTCGGGCTGCTCTACTGCCGTTACACCGCGCCGTATCATGGCTA
>JAYTIO010000369.1:0-11912 GCA_043731805.1 Pedosphaera sp.
CTGCTCAAGGCATGGAAAGACTCAGACAATTCACCGGAATGCGGCGAATGCCTCGCTTACCTTCATCAAATCGGGTGTAAGCCGATGCCGAGGAGTCGTCTTAGCGTTCGCCATGAAGATACCGCCGCATGGCGCGGGTTCTATCACCTCAACCAATGGTGCGAATACTCCACCAAAGATTGTGCAAAGAGCGAACTGGTCAACTTCTCGCTGGCTGCGGATTTGTCAGAGGGCTGTCGGACGGATGAAGTCAGCGGCGAAGTCTGTGTTGACTTGGATGACTTGCGGAACGAGGGCGGGGACTACTACTACGAATTCCTCAATGGCGAACTCCCCTTCGTCGAGGTGCTGGACGGCGGGATGGCCGTGTCCAACGCCGGCAAAGAGTTGCTCGAAGGCTCCGGGCTGGCCGGCTTCCGCATCTCGCGCCCGCTGTGGGTGCAGGGCGAGGCGATTGACAAGCTGAAGGGCAGCTATTGGCACGTGGACCTGCCCGTGCTGCTGCCCCGGTCGGAGAAGATGCAGTGGGAACGGAAGGACGGACAGATTTACACCGGGCGCTGGGAGCCGGACGCGCTGCAAGTGGATGACCTCTTGAGCTTCGACCGCGCGGCGGTGCAGGCGGCTGGCCCGTTTGACCTGGCGCTTCAGGAGCCGCTGCGGAATTGCATACCCAAGCTCGGCAGCCATCGGTGGTTCGAGTTCTGCAAGGCCAACAAGATTCGCTGTGACTGGAAACCCGTGAAGATAGTGGATTGAAGCGTTTCGCCATGAGCCATTTTTTCCAAACCCGTTAATCTCCCGCCCATGAAATCACCCATTCACTCCGAGACGTTCCCGCAGATTCAAGACGACCGCAGATGGGCGTTTCAATCTGTGGTCGTCTTGAATCTGCGGGCTATTCTCTGTGCGTTGCTCCTCGCCGGGCCGCTCCTTCATGCCGAGGAGCAGACGGGCACTTACCGGCTCATCGGCCTGAGCGCCGCCGAGCGCGAGGCGGACTTGCGCGAGGTGATGCAGGCCGTGCCGGACGTGACGCTGGTCAGCCTCGATGCCGCGAAGTCCGAGGTCACGCTGCGCTACGAATTGGAAAAGCTTTTCCCCACCGCGAAGCCCAAGCAGCCGCCCGCGCCGGAGAAAATCACTGAGCGCCTCAGCAGCCTCATCGGCCAGGCTTCCAAGAACACCTTCACCGTCACCGCGCCGTCCATGGTGCCGGCGGACAAGCTGACGAAGGTGGAAATCCCCATCGGCGTGCTGGACTGCAAAGGCTGCCGCTACGCTGCCTACCAGGCCGTCGCCAAGCTCGACGGCGTGGAGCGCGCCCTCGTGAGCGCCACGCCCAGCGCGGTCATCGCGTGGATTGACGCGACGCGGACGAAGCGCGAGGCGCTGGAGGACGCGCTGAAGAAGGCGCGCGTGGACTTGGTGCCGAAGCCGTGAACGCGCGTCGTTGGGCATGAAGGTTGACTCCGTCAGCGCAGGCCGGACTGTCCGCCGGGGGCCGCACTTTTGTTCCACTTTGACTGCGCATGAGACTGGCCGGGCACCGTCCAACTGCCCGCTGACTTTGACAATCCACCTCCTCACCCAGCCATGAATGTTCCCCGCCAAAACTGGTTGCTCAACCGTCGCCACGCCCTCAAGGGCCTCGGCGTCACGCTGGCGCTGCCGTTCTTGGATTGCATGTCGCCGCTCCGCGCGGCCACGGCGGACAAGGCGCTCAAGGCGCGACGCAGCGTTTTCATTTATCTGCCCAACGGCGTCTGCACGGCCGACTGGCAAATGAAGGAGGCCGGCCCCGACTACCAGTTGTCCAAGCCGCTCGTGTCGCTGGAGAAGCATCGCGATGTCATCACGCCCTTCAGCGGGCTGCACCATCCCAACGGCCTCGGCCATCATCACAACTGCCAGAGCATCTGGCTCACCGGCGGCAAGATCGGCCAGTCGGTGCGCAACACCATTTCCGTGGACCAGCTCATGGCGCAGGTGACCGCGCCGGTCACGCGCTATTCGTCGCTGGAGTTGAGCAACCAAGGCGGTTCGCTGGCGGTGAATCCCGATGGCATCCAATTGCCGGCCACGTTCAGCCCGGGCCTGGCGTTCCGTGAATTGTTCGAGGACCCCAAAGGCGGCATCGCCAAACAACGCCGGGGTTATCAGCGGCGCGGCAGCATCATTGACGCGGTCCTCGACGAGGCGCGCAGCCTCAGCGGCCAGCTCGGCAACGAAGACAAGGGCCGCTTGGAGCAATACCTCACCGCCGTGCGCGAAGTGGAAATTCGCACCGAGCGTTCGGACAAGTGGCTCGACACGCCGCGTCCGAAAATCGAGCCGTCCATCCACTCGAAGCTGAACCGCGACATCTCGCTCCAGATGCTCGGGGATTATCTCCGCACGATGTATGACCTCATCGTGCTGGCGTTCCAGACGGACATGACGCGCGTGGCGACCTTCGCCACCGGCTTGGAAGGCCAGGGGCCGGCGGTGCCGGAGATTGGCATCAAGCAGGACCGCCACTCGCTTTCGCATCACAACGGCAACCCCGACCTGATGCGCCAGCTCATGGAAAGCGATGCGTTCAACCTCGCGCAGTTCAGCTATTTCATCGGCCGCTTGAAGGAAGTGTCCGACGCCGACGGCCCGCTCATCAACACCACGATGGCGCTCTACGGCAGCGGCATGGCCTACGGTCACAGCCACGGCAACGCGAGCTTGCCGCTCATTCTGGCGGGCGGCACGAAGCTGGGTCTCAAGCACGGCCGCCACGTGGACTTCAACCGCGTCCCCGAGTTCAAGGGCTACGACCAGCACCCCGCCATTCACTTCAAGCCCGTGAACGAGAAGGCGCGCCTGAGCAACCTGTTGCTCACGATGGCGCAGAAGATGGATGTGAAGACTGAGAAGTTCGCCGACAGCTTGGGCATCCTTTCGGAGGTGACGGCGTGAAGGGCGGAAACTGCGGGGTCCGCTGGGCGCTGACGCTGGTTGCTTGTTGGGTTGCAGATTTTGGATGCGGTGCTGCGCGCGCCGCCGACGCCCCGACCAAGTCCTTCTTCGCCGACCATTGCCTCCGCTGCCACGGCGAGAAGCAGCAGAAGGGCGAGTTCCGCGTGGACACACTGTCGGCGGACTTCACAGAAATCGGCAACGCCCAGCGCTGGGCCGAGGTTTTGTTCCGCATCAACTCGCGCGAGATGCCGCCGAAGAAAGAGCCGCAGCCCAAGGCGGGCGAGTTGAGTCCGGTCGTGGACTGGATTTCCTCGCGCCTCAAGGAAGGCGAGGCGACGCGCATGGCCAAGCGCAGTCCGGTGTCCCACTACCGCCTGAGCCGCGAGGAATACGGCCACACGGTTTACGATCTGCTCGGCGTTTACTTCGATGTCGATGCTCCCGGCGCGTTCAACGAGGATCCGCGCTGGCGCGGCTTCGAACGCATCGGCTCGATGCTCTCGCTCTCGCCGTCGCACGTGGACCGCTACTTCAAGGCCGCCGAAACCGTGCTCGAACGCGCCTTCCCCGAGTCGCCGACGCGGGCGACCGAATTCCGCAGCGACCCTCTCCGCGGCAACCGCTGGCTGATTGCGCCTGGTCATCACCGCGGCAACCTCCGCGCCGCCGCGCCGGGCTTGTATCGCATTCGTGTCCAACTCAGCGCGATCCCATCGTTCAAGGGTCGCCTGCCCCATCTAGCGCTGTGGCATCACGGTTTGAAGCGCTCCATCATTGGTCAGGACGTGCAGGCTCCTGAGGACAAGCCGACCATCGTGGAGATCGAAACTTTTCTCCCCGAGGGCAGTCTCGACCTACTGAACGAAGCGCCGGGGATGCTCTCCGATGGTCAGACGCCGAGCATCAGCGCCATGCCGTTCAGCAGTCTCGCCGACCTGAAGAACGTCGTGCCGAAATCCTACAAGCTGCTCGACGAACAGGGCCGGTCGATCTTCCCTCTGCTGATCGTCGACTGGGTGGAATGGGAGGGCCCCATTCTCACCGAAGCCGATCAGAAAAAGCGCGAGGGTCTCTTCCCCACCAAAGCCGGCGACCTCGCCGAAGCGCGCGAATGCCTGAAGCGATTCGCCGCGCGTGCGTGGCGGCGGCCCGTCGGGGATGCGGATATCGAGCGCTTCATGAAGGTCATCTCCGCCGAACTGTCCGCCGGCGAAAAGTTCCGCTCGGCCTATCTCGCGGGCATGGTCGGCGTGCTCACGGCGAAGAACTTTTATTACCTCGAAGAAGGCTCGCCCTCGCAGCGCCGCGACAAGGTCAACGACTGGGAACTCGCCTCGCGCCTGTCCTATTTCCTCTGGGGTTCGCTGCCGGATGAAGCACTGTCCGCCGCCGCCCAGGCGGGCAAGCTGCACGAGCCCGCGACGCTTCGCGCGCAAGTCGCACGCATGTTTGCCGACCCGAAAATCAAGCGCTTCACCGACGCCTTCCCGAAGCAATGGCTCCAGCTCCACAAGGTCGGCGTCTTCCCGCCGGACCCCGAGCTGTATCCCGACTACGACAAGTGGCTGGAGAAAAGCATGGTGCTGGAGTCGGTGAGCTACTTCACCGAAGTCTTCGCCCAGAACCTGTCCCTGCGCGAATTCCTCAGCTCCGACTGGACGATGCTCAACTCCCGGCTCGCGATGCACTACCAGATGCCAGCGCCGAAAGTCTCCGCGTTTCAGCGCGTGACGTTGCGGCCCGAGGACCATCGCGGCGGCCTGCTCACGCACGCGGGCGTGCTCATGCTCACCTCCGACGGCACGCGTCACCGGCCCGTGCATCGCGGCGTGTGGGTCTCGGAAGCGGTCTTCGCCAAGACGCCACCACCCCCGCCGCCGAACGTCGAGCCGCTCGAAGCCACGCCCGGCAACAAGCCCAAGGCCACCATCCGCCAGCAGCTCGAAGCGCACGCCACGCACGCCAATTGCGCCGCCTGCCATCAACGCATCGACCCGCTGGGCTTTGCCTTCGACAACTTCGACGCCCTCGGCCGCTGGCGCACCGAGGAGACGATGAACTCCGGCCAAGGCGCGAATCCTGCCGTGAACGCCAGCGGCAAGTTGCCTGACGGCCGCGCCTACGATGGCCCCGACACCTTCAAGCAACGGCTCGTGCAAGACCTCGACCGCTTCGGCGAGGCATTCGTGGAGCAGCTCGCGACCTTCGCCCTGCGCCGTGCGATGACCGTGGACGACGCAGCCGCCCTGCGCGCCATTGCGCAGACCAGCAAGGCGGACGATTACCGGCTCAAGCCGGTTATCGAGCGACTGGTGTTGTCGGACCTATTTCAGAAGCGGTGAGCCCACTGCCAGCACGCCCACGCATGAACCTCCGCCGCCGCCACTTCCTCTGCCTGCTCGCCCTCAGCGTAACCCTGTCAGCACTCGCGCTCACCCTGTCCGCCGCCGACCACATCCCCCAGCCCGACCAGTTTCCGCCACCCGGCTCTGGCCATTACCTGTCCGGCGAACTCGTGCTGATGGATGGGGCCAACCGTCGCGGCGCATTGCGCATCGACGGCAACGAACCGCACGACCGCTATCAATCCGGCGCGCTGCATTCCTTCGCGCTGCTGCCGTATGCCATGTGCTGGTTCAACGGCGCGCCCGCCGAGTTGCGCGACCTTCCCATCGGCACGCACGTCCACGGCTACTTCTTCGTGCCGCCGCCGGGTGAGGAGAAGACCATCCCGCCGCTGCCGAGAGGCCAGGAGAAATACGAAATCAAATACAACCACGGCCTCTCGCTCGAAGACGACTTCAGCTTCTACCAACGGCGCGGCCAGGCCTGGAAGGTCGTCTCGGTGGACGAAGGCAAAGGCAAACTGAACGTCACGCCGACGGGCACCATGGCGAAGGACGGCATCAACAAGCCCCACATCTTCGACCTCGACAACGTCACGCGCGTCTGGCGTGGTCGCTCGCTGGTCGAGCTGAAGGACATTGCGCCCGACACGACGGTGCAGCTCAACCTCACTTGGTCGCAAGGCTGGCGCGACCGGGAGTTCACCGTCTCCGACCTCTGGCTCGACGACGCGGCCCGTGCCGCAGCCACGGAACAGCAGCGCCGCCGCCACGTCCTCTACCAGCGCCAACGCTGGCTTCCGGCCTGGATTGATACCGTCGAAAACTTCGACTTCGGCGGCGGCCTCGTCACCCTCACGCTCTTCGGCGGCATGGACCGCTCGCTCTACGACGACCTCAAAACCACACAGGAAAAAGGCTACGGCGTCGCTGTCGCCGAGAAGACCCAGAAGACCTGGTTTCACCGCAGTGACAAGAAAATCGGCCAGGTCCTCGGATGGAAAGAAACCCCCAACCCGCCCCCCGGCAGCAGCGGCATCCAAGTCAAAATGAAGTTCACCGAACTCCTCGACGGCTACCGCCCCGGTCGCCTCATCCGCGTGAAGTGCGACACCTGGAAATTCGTGACCATCCCCACCGAGGAACGCGTGAAGTCGCTGGAGGACCGCTAGGCGGGGCTGCCCTGTATGTCCCGGGACGGACGCCAGCGGCTCGCGGGGCGTCGGCTCACTTCTTCTCCTGCTTCCGCAGAATCTCCGCGTGGACGCGGGCCACGCCGCCCATGTAACCGTTTTGGTCGGCGCGCTCGGCGGCTTTGAAGATGTAGTCGCGCGCCTGCTTCGCGTCGCCAATCGCCTCGAAGTAGATGCCGAGGTAGAGGTGCGCGTAGAAAAGCGGTTCGCCCGAACGGGTCTGGGCGGGCGCGGCCTTCGCGGCGGCGAGCACGTCCTCGGGCTTGGCCTTGCCGGCGAAGAGCTGGTGGACCTGCGCCATCGGCACGCGCCCGTCGCCCTCGATGGGAATGAGATGCTTGCGCGCCTGCTCGACGCCGTCCGCGCGCGCGGCGCAGAGGAAGTGCCAGACGGCGTTCTCCACGTCGTTGGAGTTCACGGTCTGGTGGATTTCAAACTGCTCCTTGCCGTCCTTGAAGCGGGCCGCGTAGTAGAGCGAGATGCCGCGCTGCCAGTGCTGCGGCTTCTGGTCGGGGACGAGTTTGAGGAACTCGTCGAAGTCGGCGACGGACGCGGCGATGTTGCCAAGTTTGAAGTTCGCCTCGCCGCGAGCTTGCCAGGCGGAGGCGAGCTTGGGATCCAACTTGATGACCTCGGTGTAGTCCGCGACCGCCAACGCGTGCTGGCGCTGGGTGACTTGGAGCTGCGCCCGCAGCATCCAGCCCGACGCCTGCTTGGGCGCGGCCTCGGTGAGCTGGGTGGCGAGGGCAATGGCGGCGGGAATGTCGCCCTTGCGATAGGCGGCGATGGTCTGCTGCGCGAGTTCGCTGGGGTCGGCGTCCTTCGGGCGGGCGGGCTGGGCGGAGCCGTGGGCGACGGCGAGCAGGGTGGTGAGGGTGAGGGCGAGGAGTTTCATGAGGGAGGGAAATCAGCGGGCTGGCGCGACGAACTTGAGCCGGCAGTAATCTTCGTAGCGATGGAAGTTGGGGAGCGTGAGCGGGGCGCAACTGGTGAGGTCGGGCGACTCGAAGTTCTTCGAGTAGTCGTAACGGCACAGGGCGAAGCGCCAGGTGTCGCCCGCCTTCGGACCGCCGCCGGTGCGGTGAAAGTCTTTCCACGGGATGCGGCCCTCGACGGACCAGCCGGTGTCGTTGTCGCGCCAGTTGTTGAGGGTGCCGCGCAGCAGCACGGCGGTCTGCATGGCGAACTTGCCGTCGTCGGGCGAGCTGAGGGCGCGTCGCATCCCGCCCGCGCCGCGCGAGGGGAGGAAGGTGTGGAACTGGGCGTTGAGCGGGTTGATTTGGAATTCGTAGTAGGCGTGGTTGGTGTCGGCGGGCTTGAAGAAGAGTTCGAAGACGTCGTTGTCCCAGATGTGGCCGTTGGTCTTGGTTTCGTCGGCGTAAAGGTCGGCGTCCTCCATCTCGGCGTGGAAGTAGAGGTAATCGTCATCCCAGAGGAGGCGGGCCTTGGTCTTGGTCTTGCCGGGGCGCGTGGCCCAGAAGGCGACGAAGGACTCGATGACGACGGCGTGTTGCCACGCAGGTTCGTCGGCCTTGCCATCGAGCTTGATGGGGCCGGTGGCGCGGCGGCATTCGTGGTTGGTGGGAATCTCGAGGGGCGCGGCGGCGGGGCTGGCCGTGGCCGCGAGACTGAGCAACAGGGCGGAGAGCAGAACGGGTTTCACCCGGGCACGATAGGAACCCACGGGCCGCGCGTAAATCCGAATTCCAAAGCTGAACCACGGATGGACACGGACGAACGCGGTGAACGACTCATACCAAGCCTCGCTGAAATCCGGTCGCAAGCGCGGCTCGCTCGTGGGCCCGCGTTTCCTTCACCCAGGACCTCCCCGCCAGTCAGCCGGCGCTGAAGTAGCGCACCCCGGCGGCTTCAGGCAGCGCGAAGGGCGGCTCTCCCTCTGGGGAGCGCACCCACGATCCCCCAAGGCTCGCGAGTTCAGCCCCGGAACCCAAGCCGGCGGCTTCCAGCCGCGGCCCGTTCGCTTCGGAATCCACTGGCCGCGTCCGAGCCATCGGGCATCGCAGACGGCGACTGGAAGTCGCCGGCACTGCCCGACCTCCGCTCCAGCACGCTCGACCTCGCCGTAGTCAAGCGCCTCCTGCGCAACATCGAAGCCTGCGCAAGCCAAGGTGCCGGGGCCGAGGCGCAGGCGGCAGGCCGCTCAAAGGCGGGCGGCTCGGGGCCGTCCTCGAATCACATCTGCAACGGTCCCGTCTGTAGAAGCAATGCCTGAACGCCTTTCTCGCCGTTGCACGCGCCGCGTTGCCGCTAGCTTCGCGGCCGTCGGCCTCGGACTCTCAGCTACGCTCGGAATGGTGGCCCGGGCCGCCGCCGCGCCTTTGTGGCAGGTGGAGGACGTCCAGGTGCAGGCCGCGTGGAAGCAGGAGAACCTCCAGCCGACGAACGGGCAGGGGGAGTTTCAGGGCCGCCTCAGCGAGCACTTGTTCCTGAACAACAGCGACAACGTCCGCGCGTTCCTCCGGCGCAAGAAGGGCAATCTCGCAGACTCCATCCTGCTCTCGACCGAGCCGTGGGAGGTGCGCGTGGACCGGATCTTCCTCGCGGTGCTCACGCGCTTGCCGAGCGCGGCCGAGCGCGCGAAGTTCGTGGCGTATTTGCAGAGTGACCCGAAGCCGGAGCCGCTGGTCGAAGAGGCGCTGTGGGTGCTGGTGAACCTGAGCGAGTTCCGTTTCAACTGATCTCTGATGAGAAACTCCAAATATTTCTCTCTATCCCATGACCTCCTCCACCTGCCGCCCCCACGAACACCTCTCCCGCCGCGCGTTGCTTAAGGGCGCGCTCGCCACCACCGCCGGCGCGACCTTCGCGAACTGGGGCGGGCTCTTTAACACGCAGGCCGTCGCCGCCGAGGCCGCCAAGCGGGGCAAGCGTTGCATCCTGCTTTGGATGAACGGCGGCGCGAGCCAGATTGACACCTTCGACATGAAGCCCGGCCGCGCCACTGCCGGGCCGTTCCGCGAAATCAAGACCAAGCTCCCCGGCTACCACATCTGTGAGTATCTCCCTAAGATGGCGCAGCTCGTGGACCAGCTCGGCATCATCCGCAGCATGAGGACGCAGTCGCCGGACCATCCCGACGGCATCTACCACATGCACACTTGCTACAAGCAGTCCGAGCGCGTGCCGCACGCCGAGCTCGGCGCGATGGTCGCCAAGTATCTCGGCCAGGCCGATGCCGACCTGCCGAGCTTTGTGCGCATGGGCCCGACGGGCAACGCCGGCGCGGGTTATCTCGGCCCGGCTTACGAGCCCTTCAGCATTGATCGCGGCGGCAAGCTGCCTTACTTCACCAGCCCGTATCTCCCGGCGGCAAACGAAGCCCGGCGCAACGACCTGCTGCGCTTCATGGAGGCCGAGCACAAGAAGGAGAACGGCGCCGATGCCTTCGAGAGCCACCGCGTCGCGAAGGAACGCGCGTGGCGTTTGCTGCGCGCGAAGGAGCTCTTCGACACCACGAAGGACTGGCCCAAGCACGAGTCGCTCTACGGCGCGACGGAGTTCGGGCGCAGTTGTTTCCTCGCGCGCAAACTCGTCGAGGCCGGCGTGCCGTTTGTCGAGGTCGGGCAGGACAACTACGACAGCCACGCGGACAACTTCGTCTGCCACAAGGCCAACATGCAGGTGCTCGACCCCGCGTGGGCCGGGCTGTTGATTGACTTGGAGCGCACCGGGCAGTTACGGGACACGCTCGTCGTCTGGATGGGCGAGGTGGGCCGCACGCCGACCATCAACAACCGCGCGGGCCGCGACCATTTCATCCGCGGCTGGACCATCGTGCTGGCCGGCGGCGGCGTGAAGGGCGGCGTGGTTTACGGCTCCACCGACGCCGATGGCCGCGAGGTCGCGGAGAATCCTGTGAGCGAAGGCGACCTCTTCGCGACCATCTACACCGCGCTGGGCGTGAACCCGCGCGCGAAGCACTTCGCCGGCACGCGCCCCATCTGGGCCACGCCGGAAGGCTCCAAGCCCATCAAGGAGCTGCTGTCATGAGCGCCGAAGCCAAACCCACGGACGCTGCGCCCGCCGCCGCCGCGAGCTTCGCCAAGGCCGCGCTGCTCTGGTCGCTGCCGTGGGATGCCGACTGGGTTTCCGCCGTGAGCTTCGTCGGGCCCAGGCACGTCGCCGCCGGCAACAACCTCGGCGAAATTCTCCTCTGGGAATTGCCCGACAAAGCCGCGCCAACGCCCGCGCCCGCTGCGGAGCAAGGCAAGCCCGCCGAGAAGGGCGAGCGTCCGCTGCACGTCGCGCCCGCGCCCGCGCGCCAGTTCGTCGGCCACTCGAATGTCATCAACCGCCTGCTCTGCGCCGAGAACCGCTGGCTCATTTCCGCGAGCCATGACCACACGGTGCGCTACTGGGATTTGCAGGCCGCGCCCGGAGCCGCCGCGAAGCTCGTGCTCAATGCCCGCACCATCGAGGACGCCCTGCGCAACAAAAGCTCCGGCCGCAAACCGCCGCCGCCGCTGGAAGTCGAGGTTCGCACGCAGCCGGCGGCAAAGACCCTCGAAGGCAAGGAGTGGATTGTCGGCCTGGGTTTGAGCCACGACCAGACCTCGCTCATCACCGGCGACGACGCCGGGCAGGTCGTCCTCTACAACCGCAGCGCCGGCACGGAGCTGAAACGCTGGCAGGTGAAGGGCTGGGCCTACGCCGTCGCGCTCTCGCCGGACCTCAAGCAGGCGTGCGTCTCCGAGCGTTACCCGCTCATCTTCGACTCCGGTCGTCACGTCGGCGTGAAGCTCTGGGACGCCACGACTGGCACGGTGCAGCACGACCTCAGCAAGGAGTTCAAGGACATGCAAATCGCCGCCGCCGCATATTCTACCGATGGCAAACTGCTCGCCCTCGGTCGCGGTGGCGAAGCCGACGGCAACAACGGCAAGGTCTTCCTCGTCAATCCCGCCACCGGCAAGAAGGAGCGCGAGTTCACGCCCGGCCACCTTTCCGGCCTCACCGACCTCTGCTTTCATCCCGACGGCAAACACCTCGCGTCCTCGGGCCGCGACACCGTCGTCCGCCTCTGGAATCTCGCCGACGGCAAGCTGGTGAAGGAACTCGGCAAACCGCGCGGCGGTCAGTTCAAGGATTGGCTCCACGCGCTCGCCATCTCCCCCGACGGCACGCGCCTCGCGGCGGCGGACATGGCGGGCTTCGTCCATGTCTGGCAGCTCGGTGGTTGAAGCGCCGAATGAACCACAGAGCCACGATGAACCCCGAGGAACGCGACCGCTGGCCCGTGGACCCAAGCGTCACCAATCGGGTCCTACGACTCACCGCCCGTTCCTTTTGATACCCAGTGCGAAAGAGTTTCGGGCGTTAGCCCTACTTGGCGGATTCGACCCTCCTTTCGAGTATTTTCGGGGGTGGCTCGTGCTGATTTGCCAATGATTCGCCACTTGCC
>JAYTIO010000370.1:0-3781 GCA_043731805.1 Pedosphaera sp.
CCTCCTGTGTCTGGAGATGTTCTGGCGCAACGACCGCTGGCACCTGCTCTTCCCCCATACTCAGACCAGTAACCCTGCAAGAAACTGAGATGCGCCCGGGGCGGCCGGTTGGCCGAACTCGACCACGCTCGTCACACGGACCCCTGCGCCTCGCCCCGGCCTTCGGCCCCGTCTGCGCGAGCCCAACCCGCCGGCCTGGGCGGAGCGTGAGGAAGCTAATCGCAGGGCTCGGCAGGCGCGAACCGACGCGAGGTGGCTCCGACCCGTAGGTGAATTTCACCCCCCTCCTGCCGTCGGCTTTTCGTGCTTCCGCCGACGGTTGCCAGGTTGCCGCGTCGGCGGATTGCGCGCACTTTCAAACCATGAACTACAAGCCACTCCTGACCGGCCTCGGCGTCCTCACGCTCACGGCTGCCAGTCTCCTCGCCGCCGCTGCTGATAAGCCCGGCTCGCCGTCCAAGAAAATCAGTTACTACAAGGACGTGCGCCCCGTTTTCCAGGCGAACTGCCAGGGCTGCCACCAGCCCGCGAAGGCCCGCAGCGGTTACGTGATGACGGACTTCAAGCTGATGCTCGGCACCGGCGACAGCAAGGAAATCGCCATCGTCCCCAAGTCGCCGGAGAAGTCCCACCTCGTCCAGCTCATCACGCCCAAGGCGGACGGCAAGGCCGAGATGCCCGAAGGCCGGAAGGCGCTGCACGCAACGGAGATTGAGACCATCCGCCAGTGGATTGCCCAAGGCGCGCAGGACGACACGCCGGCCAACGCCCGCGAGCGTTACGACATGAACCACCCGCCGGTTTATTCCCTGCCGCCGGTCATCACGTCGCTCGACTACTCGCCTGACGGCCAGTTCCTCGCCGTCGCGGGCTTCCACGAGGTGCTCCTGCACAAGGCGGACGGCTCCGGTCTCGCCGCGCGGTTGGTCGGTCTGAGCGAACGCATCGAGTCGGTGAAGTTTTCTCCTGACGGCAAGCGCCTCGTCGTCGCGGGCGGCCTGCCCGGGCGCATGGGCGAAATCCAAATCTGGGACGTGGCACAGCGCAAACTCAGTCTCTCGCATTCTGTCACCTTCGACACGGTTTACGGCGCGACGTGGTCGCCGGACGGCAAGCTCATCTCCTTCGGCTGCGGCGACAACACCGTGCGCGCCATCGAGGCCGACACCGCCAAGCAGGTGCTCTTCATGGGCTCCCACAGCGACTGGGTGCGCGGCACCGCGTGGTCGTTCAAGGGGGACAACGTCATCTCCGTCTCGCGCGACATGACGGCGAAGCTGACCGAGCTGGCCACGCAGCGCTTCGTGGACAACCTCACGAGCATCACGCCCAACGCACTCAAGGGCGGCATCGCTACCGTCGTGCGCCATCCCTTGCGCGAGGAAATCTTGGTCGGCGGCTCCGACGGCTTGCCCAAGCTCTATCAAATCTTCCGCACGGCGGTGCGCCAGATTGGCGACGACAACAACGGCGTCTTCACGCTTGAACCGCTGCTGGGCCGCGTCACCAGCACCGCTTTCAGCGCCGACGGCACGGTGCTCGCCGCTGCCAGCGCGCTGGATGGCAAGGGCGAGGTGCTCGCCGCCACCTTCACCTTCGGCACCAACGCCATCACGAAGGAGATGGCCGACGTGATGAAGAAGATTCCCACCAGCCGCACCGAGAAGGACAAGGAAGTCATCGCCACCTACAAGGCCAGCGGCTCCAAGACGCTGTTCAAACTCGCCATCCCGCAGGCCGGCGTCTTCGCCGTCGCCATCGCCCCGGACAACCAGACCGTCGCCGCCGCCGGCTCGGACGGCCTCATCCGCCTCTTCAACGCGACGAACGGCTCCGTGCGCAAGGAGTTCCCCAGTGTGACCGTGACCGCTGCCAGCAAGGCACTCGCGGCCAAGAAATTTGAAGCCCCGCCTGCGGCTGCTCCGAAAACCGACGGCGAACCCGAGTCGCTCCCGAAGGACGCGAAGGTCGTCGCGCTTGAGGTCGAGCCGAAGGAGCTCGTGCTGGGCAAGTGGACCGACAGCGCGCAAATCCTCGTCACCGCCCGGCTCGCCAACGGCGAAGCGCTCGACGTGACGCGCCTCGCCAAGCTGGAACTCACCGGCTTCAGCAAGAGCGCTGCGAGCGTGTCCGCGACCGGCGTGGTGCTGCCCAAGGCCAACGGCTCCGTGAAGGTGAAGGCCACGCTCGCCGGCAAGTCAGCCTCCGTGGCCGTGAAAGTCACTGGCCTCAAGGACAGCGACACCGACTTCATCCGCGACGTCAGCCCGGTGCTGGCGAAGTCCGGTTGCAACGCCGGCACCTGCCACGGCGCGAAGGACGGCAAGAACGGTTTCAAGCTCTCGCTGCGCGGCTACGACGCCGAGTATGACGTGCGCGCCTTCACCGACGAGTTGGCCAGCCGCCGCGCGAACGTCGCCTCGCCGGACGATTCGCTCATGTTGCTCAAGCCCACCGGGGCCGTGCCGCATCAAGGGCAGAAGGTCTTCGAGCCGGGCGACCTCAACTACCGCATCGTCCGCGAGTGGATTGGCGCGGGGGCGAAACTGCGGGCCGCTTCGCCGCGCGTGACCAAGATCGAGTTGTTCCCGAAAAACCCGGTCGTGCAAAAGGTCGGCGCGCGCCAGCAGATGCGCGTGCTCGCCACCTACGCCGACGGCACCACGCGCGACGTGACGACGCTCGCGTTTGTGGAGACCGGCAACCAGGACGTGGCCAAGACTGACAGCGCGAATGTGGTGACGACCTTGCGCCGGGGCGAGGCCCCGATGCTCGCGCGCTTCGAGGGCGCTTACGCCGCGACGACCGTGACGGTGATGGGTGACCGCAGCGGCTTCACGTGGGCCGAGCCGGAGAAGTGGAACAAGATTGATGAGTTCGCCGCCGCGAAGTGGCAGCGCATGAAGATTCTTCCCAGCGAACTCTGCACCGATGACGAGTTCATCCGCCGCGTCTTCCTCGACCTCACCGGCGTGCCGCCCAGTGCGGACGAGGTGAAGGCCTTCCTCGCCGACCAACGTCCGACCCGCGAGAAGCGCGACGCGCTCGTGGACCAACTCGTGGGCAGCGAGGACTACGTGGAGCATTGGGCGAACAAGTGGGCCGACCTGCTCCAGGTGAACAGCAAGTTCATCGGCGCGGAGGGCGCGAAGTCGTTCCGCGACTGGATTCGCAAGGAGGTCGCCGACAACACGCCGCACGACCAGTTCGCGCGCAAAATCATCACGGCCAACGGCTCGAACAAGGACAACCCGCCCGCGAGCTACTACAAGATTCTCCGCAAGCCCGAGGACACGATGGAGAACACCACGCACCTGTTCCTCGCCGTGCGCTTCAATTGCAACAAGTGCCACGACCATCCCTTCGAGCGCTGGACGCAGGACCAGTATTACCAGACCGCCGCCTGGTTCGCGCGCGTCGGCCTGAAGAAAGACCCCGCCGGCGGCGACAAGCTGCTCGGCGGCACGGCGGTCGAGGGTGGCAAGCCGCTCTATGAAATCGTCGAGGAACTCGGCACCGGCGAGGTGAAGCACGACCGCACCGGCAAGGAGACGCCGCCGCAGTTCCCGTATCCCGCGACCTGCGACGAGACCGGCAAGCCCGGTGCCGAGAAGAAGAAGCTCTCGCGCCGCGAGGAGCTGGCCAACTGGATTACCGCGAAGGACAACCGCTACTTCGCCACCAGCTTCGCCAACCGCATCTGGGGCTACCTCACCGGCGTCGGCATCATCGAGCCGCTCGACGACATCCGCGCCGGCAACCCGCCGAGCAACCCCGAGCT
>JAYTIO010000371.1:0-3266 GCA_043731805.1 Pedosphaera sp.
GCACGGCGCGCAAACTAGCGGTGCCCCCCGCGCATATCATCGGGGGATTTTCCCGTCTGGGACGGCCCGCAGTGACGCGCTTTCTTGCAAGCGGGTTGGCGTGGATGGCCGTTCACCCTCACCCCAGCCCTCTCCCGCTGGGAGAGAGAGAGCCACGCAGCCCGCGCCTAGGAACTCCGCACCGCGCGGGTGCACGGGCGGCGGGGAAGCGCCTCCCTCTCCCTCGGAGGGAGAGGGCCGGGGTGAGCGTGAAAGTGTGCAGAGGTGCGTCGGCTACGTATTCACCGCCCCCCGGGTTGCCCTGCTAGAAAGCGAGATGCCCCCGCATCAACCCGCCCGCCAACTCCGCCTTGCCAGCGCGCAGCAGTTCTTGTCAGCTAGCCCTTATGCAATCCCAGCCGCCGGACGACTCGTTTTCTCCCGCGTTCAACCCCATCGAGCCACCCGCCCGCAACGGTCTCACGCGCCGCGACGCCTTGCGCTCCGCGTTCGCCGCCGCCGGAGCCGCTGCGACCGTCGGTGGCAGCGCCGCCCAACCCGCCGACAAGCCCGACGCCCGACGCGCCTCCCCGAAGCGCTACGCGATGAGGAAGTCCATCAACCTCTGGGCCTTCCCCTACCCTGACCGCATGAATCTCCGCGAGTGCCTCCAACTCGCGAAGGACGCGGGCTTCGACGGCATCGAGCTGAACTACGACCTCGACAACGACCTCTCGCCCAAGGCCGGCACGCAGGAGTTCAAGGCCATCCGCCAGATGGCCGACCAGATTGGCATCCAGATCAGCGGCCTCTGCTCGTTCCTCTTCTGGCCTTACCCGCTCACGAGCAACGACCCGGCGAAGCGCGCGCGCGGGCTCGAACTCGCCGGCAAGATTGCCCAGGCCGCCAGCGACCTCGGCGTGGAGAATGTCCTCGTCGTCCCCGGCGCCGTCCACATCCCCTGGCGCACCGACCACGAGCCGGTGCGCAACGACATTTGCGAACAGCGCGCGAAGGAAGCCATCGCCGTCCTCGCCAAGACCGCCGCGAAGCAAAAGGTTTACCTCAACATGGAGAACATCTTCTTCAACGGCTTCCTCATGACGCCGATGGAGATGAACGCCTTCGTGGACCACTTCGGCAACGAGCGCGTGCGCATCCACTACGACACCGGCAACATCGCGATGTTCCAGCACGCGGAGCATTGGGTGCCGATCATGGGCCAGCGCATCCAGAACATTCACCTCAAGGAGTTCACCAAGAAAGGGACGGACTTCTCACTCGAAACCTTCCGCCCGCTCCTCGACGGCACGACCAACTGGCCCGCCCTGCTGGAGGAGCTAGACAAGATCAACTACCGTGGCTTCCTGACCTTCGAGTATTTCCACCCCTACCCGCACTACCCCGAAGCGCTCGTCTGGCAGACCAGCGATTCGTTGGACCGGATATTGGGACGGAAGGCGTGAGGCAATGGTTGGGGCCGCCCGCTCACCTCGGCAGCTCCCGGCCTCGTTCCTACGTCTCCGTCAGCGGAAGTGCCACTGGCCGGACGACGTTGCGGTGCTGTTTCCGGGGGAGAAGCGGCAGCCCTCAGCGGGCGGCACGGGTGGCGCGACGCGCTTTGGCCCAGGCCGAGGGCGGGAGTGATTTGACTGCGGAACTCTTCGCCCGGGGCCGGCGCTCGAAGCCATCGCGCAGCTACTCGTCAGGGTTGATCCCGTGCCGCCGGCAACTGCCCAGCACCGGGTAAATCACCGCGCTGCGCCAGCCCGCCTCGGGATGCCCGATGAACCGGAAGTTGTTCTTGCCGATGACCGTGGGGCGGTTCGCGTTCTCCCAAAGATTGGGGTCGAGCTCCAGGCGGCCCGCGGCCACGTAACGCGGCCACGCCTCCCAGCGCGCACGTGCTTAATCCAGTGCCAGGCCCAGTTGACTCTCGGGCACGCCCGCCTGCGCACACGTGCCATTGCCCGGTGAATGGGCTGCAACCACCGCCCCGGTCCGAACGCCAACTGCCCCGGCCATGCTGTTCGCTGCGCTCACTTCGCCAGTGCCAGCCCCACCGCGCCCGCCACGGCGAGGACCGCGCCGAGCGTCGTGCGCTTCGAGGGGCGCTCTTGTTCCAGCCAACGCGCGAAGGGCATCACCACCAGCGGCGAGAGCGCCACGATGGGCAGCACGACGGCGGACGGCGTGGTCTTGAGCGCCCATTGGTAGCAGCTCACGCCGAGCGTCGGGCCGGCGAGGGCGTTGAAGAGCAGCCACTTGCCGGACTGACGCCACTTCTCGGCGGTGGCCTGGGCCGGCGATTTGCAATCGCCAGCGGTGGGCGAAGGGAGCGTCTCGGGCGGCGGTTGCAAACCGCCGGCACGGGCGAAGAGGAACTGCCGCTTCACCACCAGCAGCGCGAGGCCGGAGATAATGACGCCGCCCAAGATGCGTTGGTAGGCCGCCGTGAGGCCGTCCATCGGCTGGCCGGCAAGCTGGCAAAGTTCATACGCCTTGCGGCTCAGGACCACGCCCCCGCCCTGGCCAACCGCGCCCAGCACCGCGAAGCAAATGCCGATGCCAAACTGCTTTCTTGCCGCGTGCGTCTCGTGCTCCGGCGCGAGCGCCACCGCCACGCCGCTGAGAATCACCGCCCCACACAGCATCTGCGCCGCCGTCAGCGTCGTGCCCAGCCACAGCCACTCGACGAGCCCCGCGAACGGCGCGGCGAGGCAATGCACGATGAGGATCGTCAGCCGCGAACCGAGGCGCGGGTAGGCTTGAAAGAGCGCGACATCGCCCAGCCCGAAGCCCACGCACCCGCTCAGGATGAAGAGGTAAAACCCGTTGCCCGCCAGCCCGGAGCCAAACCCGTGCGCCAACGTCGCGAGGAAGAGCGTGGCCAGCGCGAGCCGCCAGAAGTTCGCCTCCGTGCCGCCCATGAGCCGGGCCACTCGCGCGCCGGAGACGGCGGAGAGGGAGAACAGGATGGTCGCGAGGATGGCACCGAGCACGGGGCGACTTGGTAGTGGCGGGCTAAGGCGAAGTCACGCGAATTGTCCCCAGGCTGGCAAACAAGAAAAAGACTGCGGTTCAGCGGAAATCCTTTACCTCGCCGGCGGTTGCCCGTTACAAATCCGCCCGCCCCAAACAAGATTTGGCCGATCGTTTACATTGATGCCATGAGCCGGGAAATGCAGATGCAGCGCTGGGAGTTGAAATACATCATCCCAGAGGACACCGCGTTGGCCGTCGCGCGGTTCGTCAGCTCCTACACCGTCCTCGACGACTACGGCGTC
>JAYTIO010000372.1:0-2326 GCA_043731805.1 Pedosphaera sp.
GCCCCGCCATGATCCACTTTCGGCCTGATTTTTCATCGAGCCGCGCGTCCAGTTTCGACGATACCACCACAATGGGCGCAAACGGATCGTCCGGAAGTACTTCGTACCAGCCGAGGTGCTTGAGCCGGCGCAGATACCACGGCAGCGGCCAGTAACCGCTGTCCGGCGCGATGATTTTGACGATAGTGTCGTATCCCGCTGGCGCAATGCGGGCGATTCCCTCGGTTCTTCGCACGAGATTCAGAAGGTCCGGCACGGTCTGCGCGTAAACATAAGGATTTCGCTGGTCGGTGGGATAAACAAAGCTCGCGCGCCAGGCCTGCCACGAGAGTTGCACCGCCAAGGCGAGGAGCACCGTGCTAACCACAACCTTGCCTGGGCGCGCGCGGAAGCACTCCACCAGCGCCGCCGCGCCGACACTGGCGAGCAAAATCATGCCGTGAAAGAAGCTGAGCAGACACCACGGCGTCTTATAGGGAATCGCACAGTAGGCCGCCATGAGGATGATCGTATAGAGCGCGAGGAAACGGAGCAGTGGCGATTTCTTCCCGACGAACGACACTACGGCGCCGACGGCCGCCAAAACCAGGATCAATCCTTCGCTCCAGACCGGGCCCTTTGCCGGGTGAAACCAGGCGAGTCGTTGGAGATAAAAAGTCCACGGATGAATATGCGGCGAATGCCCGCCCGCGCGCTTGAGCCACGGAAGATAAGCGCGCACTGAATCCAGCAAGCCGGCAAGGTTGGTGAAGAAGGAACTGAACAACAGCAGCCAGATGGTGAAAGCCACACACAACGCCAGCGCGGCGTGTCTCCAGTTCCAGAGTGCGAGCAGACTCTGAACGTTCGTGGGCTTTGGCATCGTCCACCAGGCCGTGGCGATTCCTGCCAGTCCCATCGCGGCGAGGGTGATGACGAATGTTTCCTTCGTCGCAAACATCAGCCCCAAACCCGCGCCTGCCACCACGGCCCAGCGGGCAGAGCGCGTTTGCGCATAACGCCAACCCGCGCCCAATGTCAGCGCGGTGAAAAACACCAGCAACATTTCGTGGATGAAATAGCGGCTATAAAAAACCATCGCCGGTGAGACGGCGGTGAACAGTGCGGCCCAGACCAGGGCAGGACGGCCCAGACCATCCGAAAAGAGCAGCAGCAGAAGGATCAGCCCGACACCAAACACAACCGGGGCGAGACGCAGCGTCGCGTCATCCAACTCATCGGAGTTGCGCGCGCCGCTCAGCCACAGAAACGGGAGCGTGGCGTAATGGAGAGTCGGCCCGTGATATTCGTTGGCATCGTAAACGTAGCGGCCATGCTGCCACAATTCGCTGACTTTGACGGCATTGACCGCCTCGTCGTTGTGGAGCGGGCGCGTGGCGAGTCGGGGGACGCGGAGCGCGAGCGCGCCGGCGATGGCCAGCAGCACCGCCAGTGCGCTCCAGCGGTTCATTTAGCCGGCAGCGCGTACACTTCAATTTCCTGCCAGCAATTGAGCGCGCTCTGGTTGCTGCCCTTGGTGTAGCCGCGCACGTAACGAGCCTTGACGCCGTTGCCAGCCGCAACCCGTCCGAATTCCATTTCAAAATACTCGCGGTCCGTGCCGACACCGAGCCCGGAGGAGTTATCCGTGTCGTTGTTGAACAACGTGGTCACGCCGGATTTGAACTCGGGATCATCGGACACCTGCAGGATGACATCGTGCATGGCCTGGACGTAACGGTGGTCGTGCCACATGACGATGGCGTGGATGGCGAAGGACTGGCCCAGATCCACTTGCACCCAGTGCGTGCCCTTCTTGAACTCCACGGCGTCGTCATCAAGTGGCTCCTTCTTGCCGTCGGTAATCTGGCTCAGCTCGCCCAAAAACGGCGCCACGCTGCTGGTGACGGGTTTGCCGGCGGCTACGTTCGTGACGCCCTTGGGTACTTCGAGGGGCGGGGGCGCCTTGTCAGAGGGCGGTTCGATGTTGGGCCCGGCAGGCAAATCTTCAGGAGTGCCCTTGAGGGTGTGGAGGGGAAGGTTCAGGACGAGCGGCTGGGTGGACTTGGCGTCTGCCGCGCGAACGGACGGGGCAAAACAGGCAACCATGAACGCCACCGCCAACAGGGATTTGGGCAAAACATTTTTCATAATCAAATTGGGAAACCCCCGGCTCTGCCGGGGGACTCGCGAAGTTTGACAGTTCCGGGAGTTTTCGTGCGCCTGGGATTGGAGTATGCTTCGTTCCCCCTCACCCCAGCCCTCTCCCCCAGGAGAGGGTGAGCGCGGGCACAGTGCTGGTGAATTCGGACGTTGCGGTTGCAGTCCCCGCTTCTTTGTCTTTCGT
>JAYTIO010000373.1:0-6023 GCA_043731805.1 Pedosphaera sp.
ACGGCGTGGCGTGGTCGCCGCCGGAGCGCCCGGGACGCCAGCCCGGGCCTTGCTTACGGGCGGTGGCGCGACCGTAGCCGGTGGCCAAAGCGTAGAGCCGACTGCGGGAGAGGCCGAACTGATCGGCGGCCACCGCAGCCTTGAGGGTGCCCTTACGGAAGGTGGCGAGCACAGCGCGAATGAACGCAGGGGCCTGCCGATGGAAGAGCTGTTGATGCTTTTCAAAGGCGCGCAGGCGATCCGCCAAAGCTGTCCCCGCCGCCATTCTTTCCGGCGGGCATCGCTACGCTCGCCCGCCTCCAAGAATGGCGGCGGGGACAGCGGATTCCTGTTTTGCCATCTCCCAAACTTGTCCTGTTTTGCTCGCCCCGCGACAGCCCGAAGCCGCCGCGTTGTCCGCCCGCTGGATTTATCTCGCCTCGCCCTGATTCCCTCGCAATAAATCCGCCCCGCGCCCGTCGAAGGCTGACCTTTTGCAGGCAAGTCACACCAACTCATGAAACTAAACCCCCTCCTCGCCGCCGGTCTTTTGCTCGCGGCATCGCTCCCGCAACTCGTGGCCGCCGGCTTCGAGCTGAAGCCTGGCGAGAACGTCGCCCTCATCGGCAACGCCCTCGCCGACCGGATGCAGCACCACGGCTGGCTGGAGACGCTCGTCCACGCCAAGTATCCCAAGCACAATCTCGTCTTCCGCAATCTCGCCGCTGCGGGCGACGAGGTCGCGGGCTTCACGGAGAAGCCCGACGCGAAGTTCCGCATGCGCTCGGAGAACTTCGGCACGTCCGACGACTGGCTCAAGCGCACGCAGGCTGACGTGGTCTGGGCGTTCTTCGGCTACAACGAGGCCTTCGCGGGGCCCGCCGGGCTGGACAAGTTCAAGGACGACCTTGGCCGTTTCATCAAGCACACCACCGGGCAGAACTACAGCGGCAAGGGCAACGCGCGCCTCGTGCTCTTCTCCCCCATCGCCGCCGAGCCGAGCAGCGATCCGAACCGTCCCAAGGCCGAGCCGCTCAACGTCAACTTGAAGCTCTACACCGCCGCCATGGCGGAAGTCGCCAAGGCGAACAACGTGCCGTTCGTGGACCTCTACGCGAGCTCCGCCGAGCTGTTCGCCCGCGCGAAGCAACCGCTGACGTTCAACGCTGTCCACCTCACCGAGGCGGGCGACAAAGCCCTCGCGCCGGACGCCTTCCGCGCGCTCTTCGGCGAGACCGCTCCCGGCGGCAATCTCGACAAACTCAGCGCCGCCGTGCTGGAGAAGAACCTGGACTGGCACCGCCGCTATCGCACCGTGGACGGCTACAATGTCTATGGCGGTCGCTCCAAGCTTTCTTTCCCCGTCGAGGGCGCAGCCGCCAAGGGCAAGGACGCCCCCAAGATTACCAACTTCGACATCATGCAGGACGAGATGGCCCAGCGCGATGTAAAGACCGCCAACCGCGACAGACGCATCTGGATCGTGGCCCGGGGCGGCGACGTCAAGGTGGACGACAGCAACCTCCCGGCGGTGCGCACGCTCAAGTCCAACCGCCCCGACGACTTCTTCAAGCCCTTCCCCAGCGGCGAGGAAGCCATCAAGCACATGACCGTCCCAAAGGGCGCCAAGGTCACGCTGGTGGCGGATGAAGTGCAGTTCCCCGAGCTGGCCAGCCCCGTGCAGATGGGCTTCGACCCCAAGGGCCGCCTCTGGGTCGCCGCGTGGCCGAGCTATCCCGAGCTGCGCCCGACGGACAAGGTGTTCGACAAGCTGCTCGTCTTCGATCTCGGCGCGGACGGCAAGGCCAAGAAATGCACGACCTTCCTCGACGGCCTGAACTGCCCCACTGGCTTCCAGTTCTACAAGGACGGCGTGCTCGCGGTGCAGGCCCCCGACGTGTGGTTCGCGCGCGACACCGACGGCGACGGCAAGGCCGACTGGAAGGAACGCGTCGTCATGGGCCTCGACTCCGCCGACTCCCACCACACGGCGAATGCGATGGCTTACGGCCCCGGCGGCGACACCTTCCTCAGCGACGGCGTCTTCCACCGCACGCAGATGGAGACGCCTTACGGCCCGCCCGTCCGCAACAACGACGGTTGCATCTACCGTTGGGAGCCGCTCACCAGCAAGCTCGAGCGCTACGTCCCCTACGGCTTCGCGAACCCGCACGGCAAGGTCTTCGACCACTGGGGCAACGACATCATCACCGACGCCACCGGCAACGCGAACTACTTCGCCCCCGCCTTCAGCGGCTTCACCACCGAGCCCAAGCACCCGGGGCTGAAGGAATTTTGGAAGCGTCCCTACCGCCCGTGCGCTGGCACCGGCATCCTCTCCAGCCGCCACTTCCCGGAGGAGTTCCAGGGCAATTTCCTCAACTGCAACGTCATTGGCTACCAAGGCATTTTCCGCGTGAAGGTCAGCGAAGACGGCGCGGGCCTGAAGGGCGAAACCCTCGAAGTCACGAAGGTGAAGGACGCCGCTGGCAAGGAAGTGGACAAGCTCGGCGGCTTGGTCGTCGGCGACAACGCCATGATTCCCAACTTCCGTCCGTCCTGCGTGGCGGTCGCGCCCGACGGCTCCATCTACTTCTGCGACTGGGCCAAGGAACTCATCGGCCACATGCAGCACCACATCCGCGACCCGGGTCGCGACAAAACCCACGGCCGCATCTACCGCATCACCTTCGAGGTCCGCCACCTGCTCAAGCCCGTGAAGATTGATGGCGAGCCGATTGAGAAGTTGCTCGCCGCCCTCACGACGCCCGAGGACGACGTCCGCACGCGCGCCAAGATTGAGTTGAGCAAGCACGACTCCGCCAAGGTCATCGCCGCCACGAAGCAGTGGGCCGCCAGCCTGAGCAAGACCGACAAGGACTACGCCCACCACCTGACCGAAGCCCTCTGGGTCCACCAGTGGCACAACATCGTGGACGAGGCGCTCCTCAAGGACGTGCTCCGCTCGCCCGACCACCGCGCCCGCGCCGCCGCCACCCGTGTCCTGTGCTACTGGCGCGACCGCGTGAAGGAACCGCTCGCCCTCCTCAAGGTGCAAGCCGCTGACGACCATCCCCGCGTCCGCCTCGAAGCCATCCGCGCGTGCAGCTTCTTCCAGACGAGTGCTGCCGCCGAGGTCGCCCTCGGGGCGCTGGAGAAGGAAGCCGACCCGAACAAGCCGGATTACTACATCAAGTATTGCCTCGACCAAACGCTCAAGCAGCTCGGCAAGTTCAAGTAAGCGGGGTAGCCAGTTTCAAACGCGCAGGCCGGCGGGCAACCGCCGGCCTGTTGCTTTACGCGGATGCGCCCGACGATGCCGGGTGCCGCTCGACACTGCCCCGGAGCGCGGGTTTGCAACCCGCAGAAACTCACGCTCGCCGAGGTGGCTCGCCTCAACCAGCGCTTCCGTAGCCGGACCTTGCTGCGGGTCACAGACCCGCGCTCCGGGGGCGCTGTCAAGCTGCGCCCCCGGCACGGCCGGCTGCGTCATTGGGCTTGACCCTGCTTGTGGCGAAGGGCGAGCTTCGCCGGCGTCACTGGCATCGTTCAACGCACATTTCTCCACATGAAAACTCTATTCCATCGCACCCCGCTCCTCGCCCTGCTGCTCGCTGGCTTCGCCGCGTTCGCGCAGGAAAAAACCACCAGCCTGCTGTCCACCTTCGGCGCGGAGGGCCGGGACTTCACCGCCAAGGCCCAGGGCGGGAAGATGATCAAGGGCTGGCTGCCCACCGGCTGGGATGACAACTCCGACTGGGCGACGCTCACCGTCACTTACATGAAGCTCAAGGACGGGCCCAAGGAGGGCGTGACCGCCGTGCGCATCGAGGTGAAGGACCACGGCGAGGGCCAACTCCAGCTCACGAGCTACTCCGGTAAACAGGTCTTCAAGAAGGGCGTGAAGTATGCCATCGAGGGTTCGTTGCGCGGGTCGGCGGAGTTCAAGGTCGGCGTGCGCCAGCCGGGCGAGCCGTATGAGTTTTACGTCGAGCAGGACTTGACCGGCGGCAAGGAATGGAAGGCGTTCAAGTTCGAGTTCAAGTTCGAGGCCGACAAAGAGGCGTTCATCATGTTCGTCCTGCCGGGCAACGGGACGATGGATGTCGCGGGCCTGACGGTGCGCGAGGTGAAGTGAGGCTCAAAGTGTGAACACGCAGCCATACCATCGTCAGCAGGAACGGCGTGGTGTGCGGTGCGGGGTGCGGGCTTGGCGCTGGGGGTGCGTGGTGCTCGGGTGGCTGGCCATTGAGCTGGTTTCCATCGGCCAGACGGCCGCGACCCATCGTCCGGTCGGAGCGGCGCTGGCGCGGTTCGCCGTCGAGCCGTTCATGCGGGTGACCAATGGCGCGACGGGCGCGGTGGAGTTGCAGGTCGCCGTGCGCAAGCTGGTGCCGACCAATGGCGTCGGGCCGGTCATCTGGCTCTCGGGTGCGTCGCACATCGGCGAGACGAACTACTACGCCCAGCTCCAGCAGCACCTGGATGCGCAGGCGCTCGTGCTCTTCGAAGGCATTCACGCGGGGCGCAAGGCGGGGGCGACCAACGCGGCCGCAGCTGAAAAGTTGGCGGCCAATTCCCCCGCCGCCGCCGTGGAGAAACCCGCCGAGCGCAGTTCGCTGCAAAAGGATTTGGCGGAATCGCTGGGCCTGGTCTTTCAGCTCGAGGCCATCCGTTACACGGGCACGAACTTCCGCAACAGCGACCTCTCGGTGGCGGAGTTGCGTGATTTGATGGACCAGGACGCCGAACCCGCCGCGCCGGGTTCGCCCAAGGAGAAGGCCAAGAGCGAGGCGTTCGAGCAGTTGCTCAAGGCGATGGACGGCAACTCGATGTTCGGCACGCTGCTCAAGGTGGGGTTCAAGCTCGTCGGCGGCAACCCCAAGCTCCAGGCCATGACGAAGCTCGCGCTCATCGAGGCGCTCGGCGGCATCCGGGGCGACCTCTCGCGGATGAAGAGCCTGCCCGAGGACATGCAGCGGCTCATGGAAGTGCTCATCCAGACGCGCAACGATGCGGTGCTGATGGACCTGCGCGCCGAACTGAAGCGCCCCGCGCCGCCCGCAAGCATCAGCATCTTCTACGGCGCGGGCCACATGGACGACCTGGAGCGGCGGGTGCGACGCGAGTTTGGCTATCGCGCCGAGAGCGACCTGTGGCTGCCGGCCTTCACCGTGGATTACGCGAAGGCGGGCCTGAGCATCATCGAGGCGACGTTTCTGCGCGCGATGGTGCAGCGCCAGATGCAGGAACTGCTGCCGACGGAGAAGGGGCGGTGAAGCTCCAAGTTCCAAAGAAGTTCCCAGTTGGTGCGTCGGTGCGTTTTGAAATTTGGAGCCTCGCCAGACACGGAAAATTAACTCCCGCCCCGGCCAGCTTGCGCTAAGCTTCCGCCGCTGAACGGCCGATAACCTCTTCAAGTCATGGAACGCGACACGTTGGACACGCATCAGAAGGCGCTGCAAATCAATCTCGACCCGTCGAAATACGGGACGTTCGTCGAGATCGGCGCGGGGCAGGAGGTGGCGCGCTGGTTCTTCCGCGTCGGGGGCGCGGCGGGCACGATCGCCAAGACCATGTCGGCTTACGACATGACGGTGAGCGATGCGATTTACGGCCCGTGCGAACGTTACGTCAGCCGCCAGCGGCTCACGGCCATGCTGGAGCGCGAGTTCGCCCTGCTCATCGAGCGCCTCGGCCAGAAGCGCGGGGCGACCACGAAGTTCTTCGCCTTCGCCGACACGGTGGCGGCACGCAGCTACTCCTCGCGCAAGGACATGGAGGCGCAGGGCTGGTTGGGCGTGCGGTTCCAGACCGAGCCATTGGGCGAGCCCTCGCAAATCATCATCCACGCGCGCCTGCTGGACCCGGAGAACGTGCAGGAGCAGGAGGCGTTGGGCATCATTGGCGTGAACCTCGTCCACGCTGCGCTCTATCTGCACCACGACCTGCCGGCGTTGCTCGACGCGTTGCTCGACAACCTCACCACCGAGCGCGTCGAGGTGGACATGGTCAAGCTCACCGGCCCGGCCTTCAACGGCGTG
>JAYTIO010000374.1:0-6546 GCA_043731805.1 Pedosphaera sp.
GGGCTGCGGACGTGGGCGTCCGCGCGCCGGTCTGCATCTGTGTTTCATCTGTGTTCATCTGTGGCCTCAGTTCAATTGGCGGAACTCCGCGCTGGCAAACAGCGCGCGGCAGTAGCTGGTCCAAGCGGCGGCTTGCAGCGCGGGGCTGGCGGGTTTGCCGCCGAGGAACTTGCCGAAGAAGTCGGCGGCGACTGTGTGTTCGTTCGCGGTCGGCGGGCGCGTGAAGGCCAGCCAGTAGGCCACGTTCACGCGTTCCTTGAACTGCGCCGCCTCGTCCGTGCTCACGCCGCTCGGCTGCCAGCGCAGGAGCCGACTCGCCACCGCGCCCGCCTGCTCGGCGACGAACTCACTGTTCAAAAGGAAGAGCGCCTGCGCCGGCACGCTCGTGCTCTCGCGCTTGCCGGTGACGAGGCTCGGCTCGGAGAAATCGAAGAGCGCCAGCACCTCGGGCACCTTGTCGCGCACGATGGGCAGATAGACCGAGCGATGCGTCGTGTCCGCGTTGAGCTGCGCGTCGGTGAGGCCGGCGCGGTTCGGCCCGTCAATCGGCAGGTCGCCCATCGTCGTGACCACGGAGGCCAGCCGCGGCTTGAGGTCGAGCCGGCCCGCGACGTGCAGCATCGCGTCGCGCGTGCCCTCGGCATCGAGGCGGCGCGGGGACATGCGCCAGTTGAACGCGTTCTCCGGGTCGGCGGTGTGGTTCTTCACGTCGTGCGTCGAGGCGAGCTGGTAAGTGCGGCTCAACACAATCTCGCGGATGAGCTGTTTCGTGCTCCAGCCGTTCGCCATGAACTTCACGGCCAACGTGTCGAGCAACGCCGGGTTGCTGGGCCGCGCTCCGGTGGTGCCGAAGTTGTCCGGCGAGTCCACCAGCCCATCGCCGAAGAGCCAGCCCCAGACGCGGTTCACGAACACGCGGGCGGTGAGCGGGTTGCTGGCCGTGGTGAGCCACTCGGCCAGTTCACGGCGACCGCTGCTGGTGGTCGGGATGTGCGGGGCCGGGCTGTGCGTGAGCGCGGCGGGGAAGGCGCGCGCGACCTTCTCGGCGGGTTTGTCCACATCGCCGCGCGTGTAGAAATTCGCGTCCACAATCGTGCCGAACTCCTGCGGGCGGATGCCAAACACGCGCCCTTCCCCGAGCCTCCGGAACGCGCCCGTCGCCGCGCCCAGCCGCGTCGCCGGCAAGTCCTGCACGCCCATCGCGAGCGCCTTCTCGTCGCCGGTCGTCGCGTCGTATTGCTTCAGCCGCGCCTCCAGTTGCCCGCTCTCCGCGATGATACGAAGGCGGTCCAGCGTGCGACGCGGGTCGTTGCCCGTGCCCTCCTGCTTGGCCTTGCCGGGGCCGGCCTTCATGCCCTCGGCGAACATCCCCTTCAGCTCCTCGCGCAGTCCGGCGAGCTGCTTCTCCTGCCGCAGCCGTTCCTCGCGGTGCAGCCTGCGGCCCAAGGTCGGTGCGTCCGCGCCCTTCGGCAGCTCCACCAGCTCGGACGGATGCCGATTCTGCACGCCCGCCGCCGTGCCGTAACGCGTCTCCGTGGAGACGAAGATGCCGGCCAACGCGTAATACTCCCGCTGCGAAATGGGGTCGAACTTGTGGTCGTGGCAGCGGGCGCACGCAATGGTCGTGGCGAGGAAGGCCTGCGAGAGTGTGTCAATCTGCTCGTCGGCCACATCCATGAAGAACTGCCGGGGGTTCTGGTCGTTCACGCTCTTCGGCCCGAGTGCGAGGAAACCAGTGGCGATGATTTGCTCGGCGCGCTGCTTGTCTGAGGTGGCGGGTAGCAAGTCGCCCGCGACCTGCTCGCGCACGAAACGGTCGTAGGGCTTGTCCGCGTTGAAGGCGGCGATGACGTAGTCGCGATAGCGCCAAGCGTGCGGGTAAGCGGTGTTCACGTCCTTGCCGGTGGACTCGGCATAGCGCGCGACATCGAGCCAGTGCCGCCCCCAGCGCTCGCCGAATTGCGGTGAGGCGAGCAGCTTGTCCACGACGGTGGCGAGCGGGCTGGCGGACTTGTCGTCGAGGAAGGCGGTGATTTCCTCGAAGGTCGGCGGCAGGCCGAGGAGGTCGAAATAAACGCGGCGCAGGAGCGTGAGCTTACCGGCGTCGCCAACCGGCGCGAGGCCTTCGCTCTCCAACTTCGCGAGCACGAACCGGTCGAGGTCCGTCCTCGGCCACGCCGCGTTCTTCACGGCGGGGACGGGTGATTGCTTCGGCGGCTGGTAAGCCCAGTGGTCCTTCGCCTTCGCGCCGTCGTATTCCTTCTTCGCGACCGCTCCGCCCACGCGCGGGTCGGCGGCTCCGGTTTGAATCCAGCGTTCGAAGTCCTTGATGACGGAGTCGGAAAGCTTGCCGCCCTGTTTCTCCGGCGGCATCTGAAGATCCTTGTTCGCGTAGCGGATGGCTTCGAGCAGGAGCGACTTCTTCGTGTCGCCCGGCACGGCCGCCGGCCCGGTGTCGCCGCCCTTGCGCGTGCCTTCGCGCGTGTCGAGCGCGAGCCCGCCCTTGACCTTGTTGCCCTCGCCCGTGGCGTGGCACTGGTAGCACTTCTCCACGAGCACGGGCCGGATCCTGGACTCGAAGAACGCGAGTTCCGCCGGTGACGCCGCCCGCTCCGGCGGCTTCCCATCCGGCGCGGACTTCGGTGCGGCGAACTGCGGTTGCCCCACGCCTTGGTTGGCTCCCGGCGGCAGGACCGTGATGCCACGAAACTCCTCCAGCGAAAGGAACCCGTCCTTGTTCGTGTCCAGCGTGGCGAAGACTGCACTGGCCGCACCTGGTTGTTCACGGAGCCGAGCCGAGGCGGCCAGCTCAGCGGGCGAAAGTTTCCCGTCAAGATTGGTGTCGAGGAAGCGGAAGGCCGTCTCCGGCGACGGTGGCCCGCCGGGACCGAAACCTTTCTTCGCGGTTGGTTGCTGCGCGGGGACGCCGAGGGCGAGCGCGAACGAGAGTGGGAGCGTCCAGAGGAGCAGTTTCATGGCGGGTTGAGAGTTGAACTCGTCGCAGCACAGACGACGACAGACGCGGGCGGCGGTTACTCGGATTTGTTGGGTAGCGGCGCGTCGGGCTGGCCGAGGCCGTCGAGCACGAGCCGCAGCAACTCGCGCTCTTGGAACCGGCGCGGGGCCTCGGCCAACTGCACCACGAGGAGCCTGAGCGAGGGGACGATGTAGAGCTTCTGCTTGCCGGCACCGGCGGCCATCAAGAGATCGCGCGGGCGCTCGTCAGCGGCATTGAGCCAGAACGTGAGGCCGTAGGTGGGATGCGCCGACGTGCCTTGGAAACACTCGGCCAACAGCTTTTCTGCGACGAGTTGTTTTCCATCCCACCCGCCACGATTCAGCACCAACTGACCGAACTTCGCCCACTCGGTCGCGGTGAGCAGCGCGCCAGAGGGGAGATTGGGATTGCCGTCTGCGTCCTTGCGCCAGAACGAGGGCTTGAGGCCGATCGGGTCGAGGAGGCGGCGCTTCAGATAGCCTTCGACGGTTTCCTTGCGCGAGGCCAGTTTGCGGCGGAGCAATTCGCCGAAGCACTGAAAGGGCACCGGGCCATACTGAAATTTCTCGCCGGGCAGGAACTTCGCGTCCGCCAGCCGCATGGCTTCCTGGTAGCTCGGCACGTCACCCCCCTCGCCGCCGGCGATGCCGCTGGTGAGCGTGAGAAGCTGCCGGATGGTGACTCGGGATTTTCGGGCGTCGGCCTTCCACTCCGTCAGCGTATCCGCGATCAGATCGTCAAGTTTGAGCAGACCGTCTTCCACCGCCATCACCGCAAGCACGCCGACAAAGCTCTTCGTGCCGCCGGCGAGCCGGTGCGAGACCTCGCGCTGATGACCGTTTAGGTATGCCTCGAAGACACACTGACCGTCGCGATAAACAAGCAATGCGTGGCCATTGCAGGATCCGAGATAGTCGGCGGCGGCCTGGAAGGGGCTGGTCGAAGCTTGGGGCACGCGCTCCGATTGGGCGTGCGCGCCTACGCCCATCGCGAGCGCGACGGCGAGGCAGGAGGCAGCCAGTGGGTTCATGGGTCTTGGTGGCCGAAGATGCTCCGCTGGCACCGTCACGGCAACTGTGATTTCGCCGTGCCGCTCGGACAGCGGGCAGCCGCCACCTGAGCGGGGGAATTCGATGCCGCTCGGCCGCGCTTCACGCCTCGGACGGCGGCGGCCAATCGCCAGCACCACACCAAAGAAAAAGCCCGCTCGTTCCGAGCGGGCTTTGCAAGAGTTGATTGAGCGGCGCGTTTACTTCGCGGCCTCGACCGTGGGGACCACGGCGGGAACGGTGGTCTCGTTCTCCACGAATTCGATGATGGCCATCTTGGCAGCGTCACCTTGGCGTTGGCCGGCCCATTTGCCCTGGGTGCCGCCGAGTTGGAGAATGCGGGTGTATCCGCCGCTACGGCCTTTGAACTGGGGCGCAATCTTATCGAACAGGATGTGGATGACGTCCTCGTTCTCGCGCCATTTGTCGCGGGCGACTTTGCCCTTCGTCTTTGGGGTGCCCTTGAAAAAGGTGCGTGGCTGCTGGCGAACACGCGCGGCAACGAGCCGGCGGCAGTGGACGTTCTCGGCCGTAAGAGCGGCCTTCTGCTTGTCGTCGGCAGTGGCGGCAGCCTCGATGGCGCGATTGGCGCGACACCCGAGGGTGACGAGCTTCTCCACCACCGGGCGCAGGACCTTGGCCTTGGCAAGGGTGGTGGTGATGCGCTTAGACTTGATGAGGCTGCAAACCATGTTCGCAAGCATCGCATTGCGATGCTCGCCGGTGCGGCCCAGCTTGGCGGTGCGTTTGAGATGGCGCATAAATCAGACAGTTATTCGGTGACGGCGGCCTTGTCTTCCTTCGGGGCGTCGAGCAGGGCAGGGTCGAAGCTCATGCCCAGCCCGAGGCCGAGGGCGGTGAGCTTGTCCTTGATTTCCTGGAGAGATTTTTTGCCGAAATTGCGATACTTGAGCATGTCGCCCTCTGACTTCATGGCGAGCTGGCCAACGGTGGTGATGTTGGCGTTGTTGAGACAATTGGCGGCGCGGACGGAGAGTTCGATCTCGTTGACGCTCATGTTGAGGAGCTTCTTGAGCTTGCCCTGTTCCTCGTCCTGCTTGTTTTCAACTTCAGTGAACTGGACGGCGTTGCGGTCGTAGTTGACGAAGACATCGAGATGCTTCTGCAGAATGGCGCTGGCTTGAAGCAGCGCGTCGTCGGGCGTGATGCGTCCGTCGGTCCAGATTTCGACGACGAGCCGGTCGTAGTCCGTGCGCTGCCCGACGCGTGCGGCTTCGACGGCATACTTCACGCGGGTGACAGGGGAGAAGATGGCATCAATGGCGATGACGCCGATGGCCTGGTCGGGCTTCTTGTTCTCGTGGCCGGGGCAGAAACCGCGGCCAAGCTTCACTTCCAACTCCATAACGAGCTTCTTCTTCTTGTCCAACGTGCAAATGACCTGCTCGGGATTGACGACAGAGACGTGCTGGTTCAGCTCGATGTCGCCGGCCGTGATCTCTCCCTCTTTGTTGACGCTGAGGATGAGCTGCTGAGGGTCGTGGGTGTCGGACTTGAACTTGACCTTCTTCAAGTTCAGGACGATTTCGGTCACGTCCTCGACCACGCCGTCCACGATGGTGAACTCGTGCTGGGCACCTTCGATCTTCACGGAGGTGACGGCACCGCCTTCGAGCGAGCCGAGCAACAGGCGGCGCAAGGAATTGCCAATGGTGTGCCCAAAGCCAGTTTCAAAGGGCTCGGCGCTGAACTTGGCGTAGGTGGCCGTGGCGGTGTTGTCTTCTTTCTGCAACCGCTTGGGCATTTCGAACCGGGCGAGACGGACTGGCATGATGTGTTACTAGTTCTGCAATTTTAATCTGGCCGACAGCGCTATTCCCGGCGCACACCGACCCATGTAATTGCGGTTTGCCCCCGGCTTCGGGGACGGTTGGTTAGCGGGAATAAAATTCGACCACGGCCTGCTCGTTGGCGATGGGGTGGATTTCATCACGCGACGGAACGCGCATGAGTGTTCCCTTGAAGGCATCTTTGTTGAGCATGAGCCACTCGGGCACCGCACGGGCGGTGGCCAGTTCGAGGTTCTTGGTGGCAAGTTGGCGCGAGACGCTGGAGTCTTTCACTTCGATCACGTCGCTCACCTTCACGGCGTAGGAGGAGACGTCGACCTTGCGGCCATTCACCTTGATGTGCCCATGGCCGACCATCTGCCGCGCGGCGGCACGGGTCGTGGCGAAGCCCAGACCATACACGAGGCCGTCCAACCGGGTTTCGAGGATTTGAAGCATCTGCTCACCGGTTACGCCGCGACGGCGGAGGGCCTTCTCGTAAACGTTGCGGAACTGGCGTTCCATGAGGCCGTAGTAATAACGGAGCTTCTGCTTCTCGATGAGGCCAAGGCCGTATTCCGTGGTCTTCCGGCGGGAACCTTTCGGCCCATGGACACCGGGCGGGTAGTTGCGGCGCTCAAGATACTTTGAGGGGCCGAAGATGGGGATGCCAAAACGGCGGCTGACGCGGACGCGGGGACCTGTGTAA
>JAYTIO010000375.1:0-3562 GCA_043731805.1 Pedosphaera sp.
GGCATCCGTGGCCTCGACGTTGCCGATGTAGCCCTTGGTTTCGATCATTCCGATTGCTTCGCTCATAGTATTTCCTGTGGTTTTAGGTTTTGGGTCAAATTTACTTAATCAGTTCGCACGTTGTGTCTGGCTGGAGATTGCAGGCGTTGCCTTCATCGGTGTCGATGTGGACCTCGAGTTTGAAGGCCGGGTCCACGCGGACGAGCATCTGGTTCAGCACCAGACCGCAGTCGCCGCCGATGCGGAGCTTCATCATGTCGCCAGCCTTCACGCCGTAGTAAGCCGCGTCCGCCGGGGTCATGTGGACGTGCCGCCGCGCGCGGATGATGCCCTGCTCCAGCTCAAAGAAGCCCGCCGGGCCCATCAACATGCCGCCGAGCGTGCCCTTGATGTCGCCGGAACTGCGGAGCGGAAGGTCAAAGCCCAGCGCGATGCCGTCGGTGTAAGCCAACTCGACCTGATTCAAGTTCCGGCAAGGGCCCAGGATGCGGAGGTTCGAGATGATGCGGCTGCGGGGGCCGACCAAGGTGACGGTCTCCTTCGCGGCGAACTGGCCGTCCATGTAGAGCCACTTGTGGACTTGGAGCTTGTGGCCCTTGCCGAAGAGCGCCTCGACGGCGTCCTGCGTGAGGTGGCAGTGGCGCGCACTGACATTCACCAAGAGTGGATTCGGCGCGGCAGCGGTGGTCGGAAGCGGCTTGCCCAAGCGGGCGTAAACCGACTGTCGAACCATGTGTTCGATGACGGCCCGATGCGGAGGCGATTGAACGGTCGCAGACATTTCTGACCACAGTTGTGACAGATTGTGAATTTCAGTCAAACATAATCTTGCAATATCTTCCAAGCTCTTCCACCGTTCTGAGACGATGCAGTTAGAAGAGCGCCAAAAGCGAATTGAAGAACACCTATTCAAGGTGGAGTTCGCGTCGCTCGACGAGCTGTCTGAGTTGGTGGATGCCTCAGTCTCCACCGTCCGGCGGGACGTGAGCTTGATGGAATCGCGCGGCGTAGTTTGCCGGACGCACGGCGGGGCGCGGCTGACCAACCCGAAGTCGGACGAATACACGTTCAGCACTCGGGACACGCAGCAGTTGGCCCAGAAGGAAGCCATTGCGCGGGCCTGTGCCAGCCTGATTCCGCCCAACCAGACCGTCATCATCGACGCCGGGACGACCTGCTACCACGTCGCGGTGCAATTGGAGGCGAAGACGCCGCACATCATCACCAACTCCCTGCCGGTCGCGAACCACTTCTCCGCGTCCAGCCGGCTGGAAGTGGTGGTCAGCGGCGGCGTGATTTACCCGAAGCTCGGCGTGCTGGTGGGGCCCCTTGCGGTGGAGGCCTTCACCAAGCTGCGGGCCGACGTGGCCATCTTGAGCTGCGGCGGGGTAACGGAAGAGGGCATCTCCAACTCGCACGGCCTGCTGATCGAAATCCAGCGGGCCATGATCAACGCCGCCCGGCGGGTGATCCTGTGCGTGGACTCCTCCAAGTTCGGCCGACAGTCCATTTCGAAGCTGTGCGAACTGGACGTGATTGACGCCGTCGTGACCGACATGGACGCACCGGAAAGTTTCCTCGCCCTGCTCCGCGAACGGAACATCCACGTCACGCTCGCGAACGGCGAAGAGGTTGCCCCGATGCCCGAGCTTTCGTCCGGGCCAGCGCCGGAACCCGAGCCGCTTGTCGAGCAGTCGCATCCGGGCCGCTCCTTCGATGATGTGCCGCTGAACGTGCTCTGAGCCCCTACCGCTCTGCTGGTTCGGCCCGGCGACCCGTGAGGAGCCAGGCGGTGAGGTGGCCCTTGCCTTTGACCTGGGTCAGCTCGCGGCGGGTGAAGGTGTAGTCACCCTCCAGCAACTGGTGCGTGGCGGCGCTGACCTGGATGGCACCGATGACGCCGTGGGATTCCATCCGGCTGGCGGTGTTGACCGTGTCGCCCCAGACGTCGTAGCTGAACTTGTGGCGGCCGATCACGCCGGCGACGACGGACCCGCTGTTGATGCCGATGCGGATACGCACTGGGAAGGCACCGCCCGCGAACTGCTGCCCCACAGCGGTGATCATGTTCAGCGCCAGCTCGGCGATGGCGTGGGCGTGATCGGGGCGTGGGTCGGGCAGGCCGCCGACGACCATGTAGGCGTCGCCGATGGTTTTGATTTTCTCGAGGCCCTGCGCCTGGGCGAGAAGGTCGAAGGTGGTGAACAGTTCGTCCAACAGGCGGACCATCTCGGTGCCGGTGATGCGGGCACTCAACTCGGTGAAGCCGACGAGGTCCGCGAAGAGGACGGTGACGGCGGGGAGCGTGTCCACGATGGTGGACTCGCCGGCCTTGAGGCGCTCGGCGATGGAGCGGGGCAGGATGTTAAGGAGGAGGGCTTCGGATTTTTCCTGTGCCTCGCGGACTTGTTGGAGCAACTCCCGCTCTTTGTCGCGGAGGCGTTTCTTGTCGAGGCAGGCGGTGATGCGGGCGCGCAGGAGGACGGGGTCGAAGGGCTTGGTGAGGTAGTCGTCCGCGCCGCCTTCGATGCAGCGGACCAGCGTGTCCACGTCGTCGAGGCCGGAGATCATGACGACGGGGAGGTGGCGCAGGGCGAGGTCCGCCTTCATCGCGGTGAGCACCTGGTGGCCGTCCATTTCAGGCATCATGATGTCGAGCAGGACAAGGTCGAAGGCGTGCCGCCGGAGCATGTCGAGGGCGCGGCGGCCGTTCTCGGCGAGGGCGACGGTGAAGCCCTCGCGGCTGAGGCGGCGGGTCAGCAAGGCGCGGTTGGACTCGAGGTCATCCACCACGAGGATGGTGCCGGTGACGACGGGGCGGGTGAGGAAGGTGGTGTCTTCGCTGCCGGGGGCAACGGCAACGGGGGCGACGGGCTGGCGGAAGAAGACGGTGGCACCGCCGCCGCCGGGGACTTGCTCAAGCTCGCTGAAGGCAGGCAGCACGCTCTCGAACAGCTCGGCCAGCAGCGCGGGGGCACGCTCGCCGAGTTCGATGGCCGACTTGCGGATGCGGGCGAGGTCGTCCAGGAAGGGTTGGCCTTCGAGCGCGTTGCAGCGGGCGTGGAGGGCAGTGGCGGCTTCGGCGGCTTCCTGCGCGAAGCGCTGGAGGGCGCGGCCCAGTTCATCGGCGGCTTCCGGGTTGGCGGCGAGGTGCTCGACGGTGAGGGTCTGGTTGAGTTGCTTGAGGACCGCACCGGTGGCTTGATGCAGGGCCGCGAGGTCAGGTCCGATGGTGGCATGGCCCTGCTCGCGGGCTTCCTCGGCGAGGATGTCCGCGAAGCCCAGGATCTCGCCCAGCGGGTTGCGCAGGTCGTGGCGCATGACGCTGACGCGCAGGGGAATGGGGCGGGTGTTCGTCATGTGCGGGGAGCGTTTCGCTCCTCAGACCGTCGGCGTGGCCGGGGCCGGGGCCGGGGCCGGGCCGCCGCCGGTGAGGGCGTCAATCTTGGCAAAGAGGGCGGGGAAATCCACGGGCTTGGTCTCGTAGTCGTTGCAGCCCGCCTCGAAGGCTTTCTCGCGGTCCCCGGCCATGGCGTGCGCGGTGAGGGCGATGATGGGGATG
>JAYTIO010000376.1:0-9896 GCA_043731805.1 Pedosphaera sp.
GACATCAACGTCTCCGGCTCCGGCGTCATCGGCGTCAACGTCAGCCTCAAGGCCACCGGCAACATCTCCGGCGTCGCCGTGGCGCAGCAGAACATCGACATCTCCTCCCGGCAAAGCGTCTCGATCTCCGCCCTCGGCGGCGGCGACGTGAAGGCCTCGGCCTCGGGCACCATCTCCGGGACGCTCGTCGGGGTCGGCGGCGTCTCAGCCAGCGGGGCTTCCGTGGATGCGAATGTGATGAGCCAGAACGTGGCGGCCGGCACTACCACCACCGGCCAGAAAGGTTTCACGCAGGCTTCCGCCGCCGCCGGCACCGCCCAGGCCGCCGCCCAAAGCGAACCGGCCAAGCCCGCCGCCACCAAACCGGCCATGGAACAAACCGCCACCGACTCCGAAGAGAAAAAGAAAAAAGGCCTCGCCAAACCCGTTCTCACGCGGACCACCGGTCGAGTGACCGTGATCCTGCCCGGCAAATAAGTTAACCCAACCCAGCTCATGACCTCGTTCCTCCTCAGCCCCCTGCTCGCCTCCGGTGCCCTGCAATTCGCCTTCGAGAAAGCCACGCTCGAAGGCAAGATAACCATCGGCTCGCTCATCATCGTCTCGCTCTTCAGTTGGACCGTAATGATCTCCAAGACGCGCCAGATCTGGATCGCCCGGCGCGCGGCCAAGAAATTTTTCACGGCGTTTCGCGAGAGCCGCGACCCGTTGGAACTGGCGCGCAAGGCGCAGGAGTTCGAGGGCGCGCCGGCCTATGAAGTCTATTACGCCGGGGCGCAGGAACTGGAGTATCAGCTCAAGCACAACCCCGTGGACATCCACGGCAAGCCCCACATCAGCGCCATCTCGTTCGAGTCCGTGCAGGTCGCGCTGGAGCGGACGGTCGGGGCTGAATCCCTCGCGCTGGAGAAGGGCATGATCGTGCTGTCCACGGCGGTCGCCGGCGGCCCCTTCATCGGTCTGCTCGGCACGGTCTGGGGCGTCATGGAAACCTTCGCCGGCATCGCCAAGGCCAACTCCGCGAGCCTCACCACGATGGCTCCCGGTGTCGCCGGCGCGCTCATCGCCACCGTCATCGGCCTGCTCGTCGCCATCCCCGCGATGTTCGCCTACAACTTCATGGTCACGACCATCCGCGCGATCACGCAGGACCTGGACTTGTTCGTGTCTGAATTCTCCACCTTGATCGGCCACGCCTACGTGGACAAACGCTCGTTGTCCGATGAGATGATTGCCGCACTGCGCGCCCCCGGCGTCGGCAACAGCTCGGTGACCCAGAGCGCGCCCGCGACACGCGACGCCGTGGTGGTCAACTAAGCGCCCGCGATGGCCAAGAAGTTCTCCAAATCCAGTCACCACGCTCTGGCGGAGCTGAACATCACGCCGTTGCTGGACCTTGCCTTCGTGCTGCTGGTGATCTTCATCATCACCACCACCCCAGTCGTCAACGACCTCGACCTGACCCTGCCCACCGCCTCGAAGCGAGAGAAAGACCCGCCGCGCAAGGCGAACTACGTGACCGTGGACAGCACCGGCAAGCTCTTCCTCAACAAGAAGGAAGTGGACACCGCCGAACTGCTCGCCGAACTCGTCGAGATGCGCACGGTTGACCCCGACCTCAGCGTCATCGTGCGCGGCGACGCGAGGACCAAATACCACCGCATCGTGGCCGTGCTCGACGCGCTTCAGCAGGCGAACGTGCTGAAAGTCGATCTAGCCACTGAGGTGGTCAAAGACGCCCCGCCCCAGCGTAACTAGCCGCCATGCACGCCCCGCCCCGCAAGAAGCGCAACTCCACGAAGGTCAACCTGATCGTTTCGTTCGTCTTTCACGCGGTGGTGATTGGCGCGCTGTTCTTCTTCGCCGCCCGGGAAGGCATGCTCGGCCAGAAGCTCAAAACCATCGCCGTGCAGATGGCTCCGAAGGAAAAGCCACCCGAGAAGAAGCCTGAGGAGAAGAAACCCGAAGAGCCCAAGCCCGAGCCCCCGAAACCGCCCAAGCCCCCCGAGCCGCCCAAGGCCGCGCCCAAAGTCGCCGTCGCCCCGAAGGCCCCGCCACCCCCGCCGGCCGCGGTCGCCCCCCGGCCCACCACCGTCGCTCCTCCGGCGATGGTGGCCCCACCCGCCGTCGTGGTCGGCGGCTTCAACTTCACCGACGACAGCGCCAAGACCGTGCAAAGCAGCAGCGATCCGGTGCTGATCTACAAAGGCTTCGTCGAATACGCCCTGCGTTCCAAGTGGGCGCGGCCCGCTGGCGTGGACGATGTGAACTTCATGGCGGAAGTGGACGTGACGATTGACCCCACCGGCCGAATCACGGGCACTGACTGGCGCAAAGGCTCCGGCGACCCGCGCTGGGACGACTCCGTCAAACGCGCGTTGAAGGACACCGTGGCCCTGACTCGCCCGCCGCCGAAGAATTTCCCCACCAAGGTGCTCGTGCGGTTCGACACGCAGCAGGAGAGCGAACCGATCACTGCTTTGGGCCAATAATGAAGGCACGCCGCAAATTCTCCCGGTCCCACCACGGCTCGATGAACGAGCTGAACATCACGCCGTTGCTCGACCTCGCGTTCGTGCTGCTGGTCATCTTCATCATCACGACGCCGCAGCTTGTGAACAACCTGGAGATGAACCTCCCCAGCGGCAAGCCGCCCGCCGACGCGCCCAAGCCGAAGATCAACAACATCGTCATCAGCGAGACCGGGAAGCTGGTTCTCAACGAAGCAGCGATGACGTTGCCACAACTCAAGCAAGCCCTCACCGAACTGCACACCGCCGACAAGGACATGACCGTCGCGGTGCGCGGTGCCCAAGACGTGGACTACCAACACGTCGTGGCGGTGCTGGACCTCCTCCAGCAGCTCGACATCACGCGCGTGGGCCTGGCCACGGCGACCGCCAGCGCAAGTCAGTGACGGACCGGTTTGGCGCGGGTCAGTTTGAACGCGCTGGCTGACTGCCCGGCGGCCTTTCCTCACAAGGAATTTCGCCTCGTCGTAGCGGCGCGGCCCCAACTGCCGAAGCTGGGTTCCCCCCGTTTGCAAGGCGTGGGGCCACGCCAATCGCGCCGTCACGCTCCCGTCGCCACGAAGTTGCAATTGTCACCTGTCCCACCACGCGCTCCGTCGGCTACACAAACGGTGGTGAGACTGTTGGCCGTTTCCACCGCTGCCATCACGGCAACGGATGCCTGGGCGAAAATCTTCCGATTCACGCCGCGCAGCTTCGCCTCCGCACCCTCCCGCCCATGACTGCTACATTCGCCCACCCCAAACCCACCACCCTCGGCTCCCGCGTGCTCGCTCGCAGCGGCCTGGCTGACCGCTATGCTGTGCGTCTCGCGCGCGACCGCGCTGACCTGCTCGCGGCACAGACCCTGCGCTTCCTCGTCTTCAACGTGGAGCTGAACGAAGGCTTCGAGGCCAGCTACGCCACCTGTCGCGATGCCGACCCGTTCGACGAAGTCTGCCACCACCTCGTCGTCGAGGAGCGCACGAGTGGCGACATCGTCGGCACCTATCGCCTACAAACGGGTGCGATGGCGGTGGTGAACCGGGGGTTTTACAGTGCAGGGGAGTTTGACTTCGCCCCGCTCGCCCCGCAGCTGCCGCAAGTTGTCGAGCTGGGCCGGGCGTGCGTCCACAGCCAACACCGGAACATCGCCGTGCTCGCGCTGCTCTGGCGGGGTATCGCCCATTACGCCCGCGAACGGGGCGGCCGCTACCTCGTCGGGTGCAGCTCGCTGCCGACCGTGGACCCGCAGGTGGGCACGGCGGCTTACTCGCAGCTCATGCGCACGCACCTCGCGCCGGAGGCATGGCACACCGTGCCGCTGCCGACCTGCCAGTGTCCGCTGGACCAAATCGCGGCGGAGCCGGTCCGGCTCCCACGGCTCCTCACCGGCTACTTCTCGCTTGGGGCGAAAATCTGTGGTCCGCCGGCGCTGGACCGCGAGTTCCGCACGATTGATTTCCTGACCGTCCTCGACTTGGAGCAACTCCCGCCGGGCGCACTGGGCTGAACCATGAGCTACCTACCCTCACTTCTCCGTTCAGCCGGGCGTCTCGGCGCGTTCCTGAGCGTGGTCAGCTTTGCCCTGTTGCGCGCGGCGTGGCTCGCGCGGACCGAGCGCCGCCTGCCGCGCACCACCCGCTGCGCCCGCTGGTCGCACTACTGGAGTCCGCACGTCCGCAGGTGCCTCGGGGTCACGGTCGAGGTGCATGGGCGCGCTCCGGACGGCGGGATGCTGGTCTGCAACCACGTCAGCTACCTCGACATGCTCGCCCTCACGGCCACGACGGAGATGGTGTTTCTATCGAAGGCCGAGGTGCGTCGCTGGCCGGTGCTCGGGCAGATTGCTCGGGCGGGGGGGATGATCTTTGTGAACCGTGAGCGGCGCGCCGACGTGGCCGACCTCGCTCCGGCGTTCGCGTCGGTCATTGAAGAAGGCGTGGTGCTCACGATGTTCCCGGAGGGCACCAGCACCGGCGGTGACCGCGTGCTGCCGTTCCACAGTTCGTTCCTCGCCCCCGCTGCGCGCCACGGCTGGGCGGTGACGCCCGCGTTCATCCGCTACGAGGTTGAGGGCGGGGCGGTCGAAAGCGAAGTCGCCTACTGGCGCGACATGACGTTCCTCCCGCACTTCCTGAATCTGCTGCGCAAGCGCCGTGTCCACGCCGTCGTCCGCTTCGGCGAACCGCTCCGGAACTCCGACCGGAAAGCTCTCGCCCGCGACCTCCACCGCGCCGTGCTCGCCCTCGCGCAACTCGCGCCCGCCTCGCTCAACGCAGCTCCCATCGCAGCCGCCGCAAGCGTGCCCCCGACACCCGGAGCCGCAGCCGCCGTCTGAGCCAGCCACCGTGGCGGAGGGTCGCATCGCGAAACTGCTCGATGAGATAGTAGAACTCGTGCGCATCCCGCGTGTGGCCCAACTCGCGGATCAGTTCCAAGTCCCGCGCGAAGAACTCGCGGCGCACCAGCCAGACCAGGCCCGCCAGCGGCAGCACGAAGCGCGGCAAGGCGTGCCAGAACGTTCGGCGCACATACGTCGTGTCATCACATGCCCATTGGGCGATGGCCTGCTCGCTGAAGCACGGCAAGGTCGGTCGGTCGGTGTTCACAAAGTTCAGCCAGCCATGGTTTAAGAGGATTTCACACATGGAGAAAAGCGGTTAGGCCAACACCGCCTCGGCGAAGTGGGGCACCGAGATGTCCTCCCGCAAAACCGTTTCCTCCCCCGCCAGCCGCCGGTGGAGCGCCTCGCTCCAGTCCGCGGTGAGGTAACGGAACAGCCAGCCGCCGGCTCGCCGCAAGCGCTGATACGCGGCCCGCAAGTCCAGGACCATCGTGATGCGGCGGTTCGGGCAGTTCAGCTCGCCCACGTCGTGCGTCGCCACCGGCTCGAAGCCCATCACGCGCGTGTGGAAGAGATACGGGCTGTGCTTCTCCCCCTCGAAAATGTCCGTGACGTAGTGGGTGAACCCGCGCTCCAGCGTGTCGCGCACCGCCGCGCGCATGAGCGACGCGGCGATGTAGTGGTTGCCCCGGTGCTCCGGCAGCACAGCGAAGCGGCCAATCTCCGCGACGCGGCTGTGCTTCACGAACTCCGTCACGTCGAAGCTCGTTCCGGGCACGGGCTGGAAGCCGTATCGCGCATAGACTTCCAATGGCGGGTTGAACAGCACGCGCAGCACGCCCACCGGCTCGCGGTTGCGGCGCGCGAGGAACCACGCCACGTCGAAGCGGTCGAGGTCGTCGGGCGAGAAGACTTGGTTGCTGTCCGCCACCCAGCGCTTCTCACGCTCGTAGGTGGCACGGAGGACTTGCAGCGCCTCCTGGCGTTCGCACTCGGAGATGACGGGGACCACGCTGAGGCGACTGAAGCTAATCATGGGTATTCCTTTCGTTGGACCAGGTTTTTCCAGACAGACGGGCAATCTCGCTCATCACGCGGGCGTGCCAGGCGCGCACAGCGGCGGGCGGCAGGTCACGCTCCACGGGCGGCACGAGCGGCGGGCCGAACTCAATTTCCATCGTGGCCAGCTCCGGGATACGGGACGCGCCGGGGTGTTGCGGGAAGCGCACTCCGGCGGGGATGACCGGCACGCCGACTTGCAGAGAGAGCCGCGCCGCGCCGTGGAAGCCGCGCAACAGCCGGTGCGGGTCGCGGTTCGTCGTGCCCTCCGGGAAGAGGCCCACGGACGCGCCCGCCGCCAGCCGCTCCGCCGCGCGCGTGAAGGCTGGTTCGCGATCCGTGAGCAGCGGACGCAGCAGGTTGAGGAACCGGGGCCGCGCCGGCTTGCGGTCCAGCGTGATGACATCGCCCGCGCGGTAGATGCAAGCGATGCCGGGGACGAGCTTGAGATTCCAGTCCGCGATGAAGTGCAGCGGTTTGCCGCCGCGCGCGTGCAACAGGAACGCTGGGAGAAATAGCGCTTCCAGCTTGGTGCTGTGGTTCAGCGCGAGGATGAATGGGTCGTGCTCCGGCGCGAGGCGTTCCAGGCCACGCACGCTGACGATGCGGCTGCCAAAGGCCAACAGCAGGGCGCGAATCACTCCGCGCGCGAGTGGTCGTCCGACCTTGTGCGGCATCGGCGCGGCGAGGATGTCGCGCACTGCCAGCGGCAGTCGGTCCCGGCGCTCGGTCGCAGGTGAAGCCCCGATAACCTCACGGTCGAGAACGGTGGCAGTGTTGATCGGCATGAGCGGGTTGCCTTACGCATTGAGTTGACCCCGGCGAGGTGCGGAGCGCGTGGCGGCGGCGTTACGATCCCGTGAAGCCGCCGTCGGAGGGGCGAAGTCAGCGGGGAAAACAGAACCGGGCTCCGGCGAAGGAAACGCGGGAAAGTCGCCAGAGCCCGTGCCGCGCCACACTGCGAGGCTGACGCAAACTCTCCCGGCCACGTCACGAACCAACGTTCCTTCAGTCACACTTTCGCAACGTCCCGCGTTGTTCGTGTCACCGGTTCTTAACGCCAGCGCCACGGCCTCGCCACTTGCCCGCCGCAACTTCGCCGCCTGCTTATGCCAGTGCTCCACGCCCAAGTCCTGTTCGCTAGTGCCGACGCCGACGAACGCGCGCGGGCGGACACCAGCCTGGCCACTGCCGGCTGTCGCATCCTGTCCGCCAACGATGGCCCCGCCGCGCTCCGGTTGGCCCGCACGCGCCTGCCTGACCTCGCGCTGCTCGACCTGCACCTGCCTGGCCTGGATGGCCTCGAAGTCTGCAAGGAACTCCGCCGGGACTCCGCAACCGCGCGGATGCCGGTCTTCATCCTCAGCCAGCGGAACCACCCCACCGACCGGCTGTTGGCGCTTGAACTGGGAGCCGACGAATTCCTCGCTCTTCCCTGCAACCCGCGTGAACTATCCCTGCGCGTGCGCAACATGATTGCCCGCACGCGCCCGCCTGCGAAGCCACCCGCACAAGTCCACCTCGGCGAACTGATCGTGGACTTGTCCGCGCATGAAGTCACCGTGGCCGGCCGACAGCTCCGGCTGTCTCCGACGGAGTTCAAGCTGCTCACCACCCTGTTGGACCAGCAAGGCCACGTGCAGACGCGCGCCGCATTGCTCCATCAAGTCTGGGCCCATGCCACCCTCGCCACGGACCGCACGGTGGACACCCACATCCGCCGCCTGCGTGGCAAGCTCGGCAAGCTACGCTCGTGGATTCACACCGTCCGCAACGCCGGCTACTGCCTCAAGCCGGATTGACCGACTGCCCGGGTTGGGACTCTCGGACCAAAGCCAAACGGACGGAGCGGCGGCCCCAGCCAAACACGCAACATTCGCCGGAGGACAGCCGGACCAACTAGGCCGCCCACTCCGTCCGCAACACGCGGAGACATTGGGGGTGCCGGGTCACAAGCCGACGACACCGTCGTGACGTTTCGGTCAAGACAGCCTACGGAGACCCACTTCGCAGGAGCGCGCACGCCAACGTCCGCAACCCGTCCGTGGTGTGGCAAGCTGCTCCGAACGTGAGCCTCGCGCCGCTCAACTACAGCCGCGTGACGGAGAGGAAGCCACTGGGCGCTTCCGCAGCGAGGTAAACGGTCGCCTCGCTGCCGGTCCCCGGGAGGCTGACTTCGGTGAGCGCACCCGCCGCAGTGAGGCTGAAAGTCAGCGGCTCTGCTGTCCCGGCCGGGGTGGCACGATGGCGCACTTCGTAACGGAGGCCGGCGAGCGTTGGGAACGTCAGCCGTAGCCGCCGACCCACAGCGGTGTTCACCGCAGCGGCGGCAATGGCGAGGCCGATGCCGGGGATTTCGAGCTCCAGCACCGCCGAGTTCAGTCGCCGCACGGGATAGGTGTCCAAATCAGATTGAGCCGGGCCAGCCAGGACGCCGCCTTGCGCCGTGAACTCCGAGCCGTGGCAGGAGCAAACGAGCCGGTTGCGCTCAATGGAGAACGTATTCACCACGCAGCCGCTGTGCGTGCAGCGCGAGCTGACGGCCACGAAGGAATTGGCAGCGCAGCAGGCCAAGGCAAGCATCCATTCGCCCACTTCGGCCATGAACGATGTGTTCAAATCCTGCGAAGACGACCTCCGCCAGAGTGCGGAAGTTTTCCGTTGTGTCCCCGGTCAGATCGGTTTGCTCGCCTTCACGAATGACCGGCCGGTTGGGTTCGACCTCGTCTCCCTCGGCTCGGCCTATGCGAGCATTCATAACAAGCTCGTCCGTAGCTACGCGCTCGAAAGCCTCCGTGTAGCACGCGGACCGGACGCGCCAGCGCAGGAATTCGACGGTATGGCCAAGAGTTTCGTGGACCGCGTTGCTGCGACCGGAGAACGCCGTTTCCCATCAGTGGGCTGCGGTTTCGACTGTCTCTACCGTGGCGAAGCACTCGCCGGCGCGGTTCTTGTCCACGCAGATGAGGTGATTCACATGGCTTGTTTCCAACTCGACGGACCCGGTCGCGAAGACACGCAACCTATGGCTTCGCTGAGAAATCGTCGCCGTTACCACCGCGAATAGTTCGGGTTTTTACGCACAGCACCGCGCCTACGCCGGGAGCCTGGTGATTCTGCCCGATGATTTTCACCAACCTCGCCTTGACCTCTGAGAACAGCGTGAAATTCTCCACCAGGTCAAGCAGACCATCTTCTCGCACATCCCGCGCAGGATCACCGCCAGTGACAGGTAAAGAGAAGGAACCGGCAGTGCCGGCTCCCCCTCACACCCCCAGCTTCCGAAGCCTTCGCTCCGGTGCAACAGTTGAGGTGGCCATTCGTGCCCGGCCCTTGGCCCACTGGCGCAGCGTGGTGATCTGCTCCGCCATCTGCTTGGATAGCGGCACGAACTCGTTGAGCACGCCGGCGATGTCCAGGTTCGTCGGCTCCCGGTCCCGCTCGAAGCCCAGGAACATCGCCTCCGTGAACGCAGCCTCAATTTCACTCCCGGTGAACCCGTCGGTGATCCGGGCAAGCTGTGCCACGTCGAACTGCTCTGCATCGCGGCCATGCCGGTGGATGACGAGCTTCCAGATGGACTCGCGTTCCCGCTCGTTGGGCAGGTCCACGAACCACAGTTCGTCGAACCGTCCCTTGCGGAGCAGCTCCGGCGGCAGCTGCGTCACGTCGTTCGCGGTGGCGACCACGAACACGGCTTTCGTCTTCTCCTGAAGCCAGGTGAGGAACGAAGCGAACACCCGCGAGGTCGTGCCGCCATCCGTGCTGCCCGAGGACTTCGTTCCGCTGAACGCTTTCTCCAGCTCCTCGCACCAGAGCACGCACGGCGCGATGGCCTCGGCGGTCTGGATGACCGAGCGCAGGTTGCCTTCACTCTGCCCGACCAGCCCGGCGAAGATGCGCCCGGCGTCCAGCTTGAGCAGCGGGACACCCAGGGACTGCGCGGTGGCCTTGGCCGTCAGGCTCTTGCCCGTGCCGGG
>JAYTIO010000377.1:0-4940 GCA_043731805.1 Pedosphaera sp.
AGCGACCCCAAGAACGACTTCAACCTCAACCTCCCGCGCTACATTGACAGCACCGAGCCGGAGGACTTGCAGGACATTGACGCCCACCTGCGCGGCGGCCTCCCCGACCGCGACGTGGACGACCTCCAGCGCTACTGGCAAGTCTTCCCGGCAGTGCGCGCCACGCTCTTCAAGAAGGCCGACCGGCCCGGCTACACGCAGCTCAAGGTGCCCATCGGCGAGGTGAAGGCCGCCATCTTCGGGCACGCCGAGTTCACCACGTTCAACCAATCCGTGACGAAGCTGTTCACGAAGTGGAAGGCGGCCAACACCCCGCGCCTGAAAGGTCTGGCCCAGGGCGGCAAGCCCAAGGCGCTCATCGAGACCATCGCCGAGGACTTGCTGGCCACCTTCGAGAAGGCCCCGTTGCTCGACGCCTACGACGTGTATCAGCACCTCATGGACTACTGGGCGGCGACCATGCAGGACGACGTGTATCTCATCGTGGGCGACGGCTGGCGCGACGCCGCCAAGCCCCGGCTCCTCATCGAGGAGAAGGGCAGCAAGGCGAAGGAGCGGCCCGACTTCACGGTGGGCAAGCTCAAGTATCGCGCCGAGCTGGTCCCGACCACGCTGGTCATCGCCCGATGGTTTGCCACCGAGCAGGCGGCCATCGAGAAGCTGGAGGCCGAGGCCGCCGCTGTCGTGCAGGCGATGGAGGAACTGGCCGAGGAGCACGGCGGCGAGGACGGTGCCTTCTCCGAGTGCGAGAAGCTCAACCGGGCCGAGGTCAGCCGCCGCTTGAAGGAAGTGCTGGAGGCCGAACCGGCGGGCGACGCCAAGTCCCTCAAGGCGGCGGAGCAGCCGGTGCCTTACGCGTCCGGTGAAAAGACCGAGTCCGCCGTCCTTCTCGAATGGCTGAACCTGGACCACCGTGAAACCGAGTTGAACCGGAAGCTCAAGGCCGCGCAGTCTGCCCTCATGGAAAAGGTCGCGGCCAAGTATGCCAAGCTGACCGAGGACGAAATCAAGTCCCTCGTGGTGGACGACAAGTGGCTGGCCACGATTGCCGCCGCCGTGCAGGGCGAGCTGGACCGCGTGTCCCAGACGCTCACCGGGCGCATCCGCCAACTGGCCGAGCGCTACTCCGCGCCGCTGCTGCAGCTCACCGACGAGGTGGCGACGCTCGCCACCCGCGTGGACGGCCACCTCAAGAAGATGGGGTTCAAGGCATGAGCAACAGGGTGCCCAAGAAATCCACCAAGGAAGTCAAAGGCAACGCCGGGAGCGGCAGCTACGCAGCCACGCTCGAATCCATCCATGGCCTTGCAGCAAGTCTCCGTGCGCTCAATCAGCAGGCCGTGCGGGAATACTCCCCCATCGCGGAGGCCATCCTCCGCTCCCGCTCCAGTGATGCCCGCCACATCGAGCACACGCTCGACGGACTCCTCGGTTTCTGCGGCCACGAAACCGCGCTCCTGCTCTACCGGAGGCTCTGCCGCCATTACTTTGCCATCAACCCGGTGGCCACGGCGGAATACGTCCACGCCTACCGTGAAATGTGGGACTCGGAAGCGAAGGAGACAGCTGCTCGATGAAACCCGGCTACAAGCAGACTGAAGTGGGCGTCATCCCGGAGGGCTGGGATGCAGCGTCAATCGGAGATATGGCAAAAGTGGAGGGTGGGTTTGCTTTCAGCAGCAAGAAGTTCCTGCCAAGCGGACAGTATCAGGTTGTCAAGATGAGCAACCTCTATGGAGGGGCACTGGACCTCGACCGAAGCGCTTCATTTCTCGACGAGCTGAGTATTCTTGAGCAGCCGTTTCTGCTTCGTGAAAACGACATCCTCATCACGCTGACTGGCACGGTCGGCAAACGTGACTACGGATATTCGCACCGAATCAGTCACGAGAGAAACCTGTTGCTGAACCAACGCGTGGGCCGTTTGACTGTGCGTGGGCCATCCAATCCTGACTATGTCGCATACCAGGTTCGGATGCCCTGTTTTCTCAACCAGTTTTTCGACGTAGCGAAGGGTGGGACAGGCAACCAAGCGAACGTCGGAACTCGGGACATCGAAGCGATACGGATCCCTGTCCCGCCGCCGCCCGAACAACGCGCCATTGCGGAGGCGTTGAGCGATGTGGATGCGCTGCTGGGCGGGCTGGACCGGCTCATCGCCAAGAAGCGCGACCTCAAACAGGCCGCCATGCAGCAACTCCTCACCAGCCAAACCCGCCTCCCCGGCTTCCACGGCGAGTGGAAAGTCGCCAAGCTTGAAGAACTCGTTGCCAAAGCCACGGGCGTTTGGGGTGCACAGTCCTTGGGCGATAACCATACGAGGTATGCCGACATCATCCGAGCCGGCGACATTTCGCCGGACGGAGAACTCACGGCTGCTGCGCCGCGTTACTTGTCAGAAGCTGAGTTCTCCAAAGCCAGATGCCAGTTGGATGACCTCGTCATTACGACGAGTGGCAATGGGCTTGGGAAGGTTTGGTGGTGTGATGGACGGGCAAACGTGGCGGCATCGAACTTTGTCCGCGTTCTCAGGCCGCATAGAACAAAGGCGAACGGTCGGTTTCTATCATACGTGCTCAAAAGTGGCGAAGCCATTCGGCAGCTGCGGGAGCACACTGCCACGAGCGCTTATCCCAACCTCCGCCCCACTTTCTTCTCAACGTCATGGATTTCCCTTCCACTTATCCCCGAGCAAACCGCCATCGCCGCCGTGCTGACGGACATGGACGCGGAGCTGGCGGCGTTGGAGCAGCGCCGCGCCAAGACCCGCGCCCTCAAGCAGGGCATGATGCAGGAGCTGCTCACCGGCAGGACGCGCCTCGTATGAAACGCTGCCATTCCCATCCGTGGCCGGCTGTGACCCCTGCCGGGGTCGTGTCCGTTCTACCCGGATTCCGGGGGTGTCGCTCGTGCCTCGCTCAACCCCCGGCTAATCGCTGGCATCCCTCCGGGATGGCCGTTCCCGAACCCGGAGGGTTCAGAGCCATTAGCCGGTGGTTGAGGAGCAACGCGACGACACCACCGGACCACCGTCCCAAATCCATTTGCATCCCGGAGGGATGCCAGCCCTGACGCCATGTCCTCGACCTATCTCAGCCTCCATTATCACCTCGTGTTCTCCACCAAGAACCGTGAGGCGCTCATCACGCCAGCATGGCGGGCGCGGCTACACGATTACCTTGGCGGCACGGTTCGCGGCTTGGGCGGTCATCCCGAAGGCGTCGGTGGCGTGGCCGACCACGTTCACCTGCTCGTCGGCCTGAAGGCCACGCATTGCCTTGCGGATGTCATGCGGGAATTGAAAAAGGCATCCTCAGTGTGGGTGCATGAGGAGATCGGTTTGCGCGCCTTCGCGTGGCAGGAAGGTTACGCGGCCTTCACGGTCAGCGCCACGGTCCGGGAGGCGGTGCGGCATTACATCGCGAATCAGGAAGAGCATCACCGGGTCAAATCGTTCCGTGAGGAACTCGTGGAGATGCTGAACAAGGCCGGAACCGAATATGATCCGCAACACCTTGATTGAAGCCATGAAAAGCAAACCGCCACCTCAGTCCGACCTAATTCTCTTCCAGACGGAGGATGGCCGCACGCGCCTGCAAGTGCGGCTGGAGGGCGAGACGGTGTGGCTGTCGCAGAAGCTGATGGCGGAGCTGTTCGGCAAGGATGTGCGGACCATCAACGAGCACATCCAGAACGTCTTCGCCGAGGGAGAACTGGTGGCCGATTCAGTTGTCCGGAAATTCCGGATAACTGCCGCCGATGGCAAGACCTACGAGACCCAGCACTACAATCTGGAGGTCATCATCGCCGTGGGCTACCGGGTGAAGTCGCAGCGGGGCACGCAGTTCCGCATCTGGGCCACGCAGCGGCTGGCGGAATACCTCGTGAAGGGGTTCACGATGGACGACGAGCGGCTCAAAAACCCGCCGGGCAAGGGGCACGTGGATTACTTCGACGAGTTGCTGGAGCGCATCCGGGACATCCGGGCCAGCGAGCGGAGGGTGTATCTGCGCGTGCGGGAAATCCTCGCCCTGGCGGCGGACTACGAGGCGACGGAGCCGGAGACGCAGGTGTTTTTCCAGACCATCCAGAACAAGCTGCACTTCGCCGCCACGGGCAAGACGGCGGCGGAACTCATCGCCGGGCGTGCGGACTCCGCGCAGCCGAACATGGGCCTGACGGCCTGGCGCAGCGGCGTGGTGCGCAAGGGCGACGTGACGGTGGCGAAGAACTATCTGCGCGAAGACGAGATTGAGCAGTTGAACCGGCTGGTGGTGATGTTCCTTGATTTTGCCGAAGACCAGGCGAAGCGGCGGAAGCAAATCTTCCTCCAGAACTGGCAGACGCGGCTGGATGACTTCCTGAAGCTGAACGAGCGCGCCATCCTGCCCAACGCGGGGAAAGTCAGCCGTGAGGAGGCGCACACCCTGGCCGAGCAGGAGTATGAGCGGTTCGCCGCCCGCCGCCGTGCCAAGCTGGAAGCCGAGGCAGAGGCCGATCCGCTCAGGCTGCTCGAAACCGAGGTGGGAAAACTGCCGAAGCGAACGCGTCCGCCAAAGTCATGACGAACGCTCCTACAATCCCGAAGGTCCGCGCCCGCAAGCAGGGCGGGAGGCAGGAGTGGTTCACCAGCAGGACGCGGTTGCTGCAAGCTGCCGGATGAGGTTAGAGTCAGCCAAGAAAGGCCAGCCATGCCCGACCAAGAAACTGAAATCCAAAGACTCGAAAGCCAGTTCCCGCCGGTGTCCGGCGAGGCGTTTGCCGCAGCGCGGGAGCGGGTGCTGGCCTCCGGGCAGAGCGTGCTCCAAGCCGAGGGCGGGTTCATCTACCGGGTCTTTCCCGACGGACGGAAGGAATTGGTGAAGGCGATTGAGCCGCGCACGCCCGTGACGCAGGGGAGCATCATCACCATCCGGTGAACACGAGCACGCCGAGGCTGC
>JAYTIO010000378.1:0-9322 GCA_043731805.1 Pedosphaera sp.
GGAGCCGAGGATGACGTTCTGGTGCGCGGAGACGGATACGTCCACGCGGTTGCTGAGGAACTCGCTGAACATGAGGTTCATGTTGATGGGCGTGTTCTCGCGGATCTCCTTGGCCAGCTCGCCGGACTTCACGGCGAGCTGCCCGACGCCCTCGGAGAGCCGGGCGGTCTGCGACTGAAGCTGGTCCTTTTCCAGCCGCACCACGGCGACCTCCCGTTTCAAGTCGGTCAAATTCTCGCGCAGCAGGTTGCGCTCGCTCTCAGCGACCTTCGCGGCCGTGGCGAACTGCGCGGCCTGCGCGGTGGCGGCCTGCCGCTGCTTGTCCAACTCGGCGAGCGCGGCCTGCTGCTTCTCCAGCTCGGCCTGCTTGGCCGCGATCTCCGCCTGCTTCGCGGCGAGCGCGGCCTGCATCTGTTTCTCCAACTGCTCGCGGATCAAATCCTTCTCGGCCTGCGCCACCCGCACCGTGGTCGCGAGGTTGGAAGCCTGCTGCGTCGCCGCCGCCTGTTGCTTGCCCAGGTCCACGATGGCGGCCTGCTGCTTTTGGATTTCCGCCTGCTTGGCCGCGACGGTTTGCTGCATCTGGGCCTTCTCCGCCTCGACGTTCTTGATGGCGGCAGTGACCGCGTCCTGCTGTTGCTTGGCGTCGGCCACCTGTTTCGTGGCCGAGGCAAACCGCTGGGACAAGTCCTGCGCCGCCGTCTGCGACTGCTTGAGGTTCGTCTCCAACTGGCTCTTCTGCGCCTGCAACTGCGTGAGCGTCTGCGCGCGCGTCTGCGAGTCCGCCTCGGCGAACTGGAGCCGCTGCTGGAGCTGGTTCCGCGTGGCCTGCTCTTGTTCCAGGGACAACTTCATCATGTCCACGAGGTCTTGATTCTGGCGCGCGGCGCTGACCTCGGGCACGGGCGGTTTGCGATTGGGCGGCGGCTCGGCCTTGTCCCAGCGCGTGAGGGCCAAGATGTTCAGCAGCAGGAAATCGCAGATGATGAGGAGCAGCGTCTTGTTCATACGGTGAACTTCCCGAGTTGAACCACTAACCGGCACTGACCTGCGCTAATCCCGAACCAGGCAGCCGAAGCGGAACCAATCCGCTTCAACGCAGAGACGCAGAGGACGCAAAGTTTCGCAGAGCAGCGGCTGGCGAAGGCTGCCAAGAGGCGAACGCGGCCACCTGCGTCCAGCTCTGCGTTCCTCTGCGTTCTCTGCGTCTCTGCGTTAAAGAGAACGCCAGCTCCGACGGCATCGTTCCCCCTCACGACCTGTTTCGTCGGATGAGTGTCCATAAGTGCAGGTCCGTGGTTCTAAGCCGTTACCGGCTGCCGCTCCGCCGGCAGCTCCTGGCTCTCCACGATGAGCCGCCGCTTGGCGGCGCGGACGTGGCGAATCTTCACCAGCGCCACGCACACGATGCCGAAGAGGTTCGAGGCGTAGGCAGCGAGCAGGTTCGCCTCGATGACTTGCACCACCTGCATCACCAGCGCACAGGCGGTGCCGGCGATGCCGACGTAGAGGCCGGAGTCGAAGAGGTTCTCCTCGTTCTCCATGAGCCGGAGCTTGAGCTGCGGGGTGGCGGTGGACATTTCGATCTCGCGAATCTTCATCAGGCAGACGGCATACACGGCCACTTGCAGCCCGGCGAAGAGCACGATGCTCAGGATGGTGGAGAGTTCCATACGTGGTTTCAGTTTCGTTGCACTATCAGTTTTCTGGTTCGGCACCGGTGAATTGGTCAACACCGGCAGCTTGAGGCGGAGGCGAAATTCCGGCGAGCCCAGCGGCTTGAGCAGGAACGGTTCGCCCGCCGCCAACAGCATCAACGCCAGTCCCAGCCCCACCACGGCGCGCTGCCCGTGAATCGCCCGCCCGCCCGCCGCCGCGCGGCTGCCGTTTCTGACGGGTGAGAGTTCGCTCCACGCTAAAAAAAATCCCAGCCCGGCCAGCAGAAAGCAAAGCACCTTCGCCGCCAGCATCCCGCGCGGGGCCGCCAGCGCCCAGCCCGCGAGGAAACCCGGCGTCGCCCGCGTCGGCCCGAGCGGTAAGCCGCGTTCCAACAGCAGCCGCACCGCGCCCTCGCCGTGTGCCAGCGCCTGCGTCAGGTCGCCCGCGCCCGCCTTGCCGAAGCGCAGCAGATAGCCCGCGACCTGGTCCGGCGTGCGCGTGAGCAGCGACGCGGTGTAGAGCACCGGCAGGTCGTCCGGAGCGGCCTTCGTGAGCTGCACAAAGTCGCTCAACGCCTTCGCGTTCGGCAGGACGCGCACCAGTTCGGAGAGCTGCATCCAGTCCATCCGCCGCGCGAGCGTGAGCAGGTCCATGCACAGGCTTTCCCACTCGCCCGCGAGCCGCGATTCGTTCGCCTGCTCGGCGGCGGCGCGGAGGTCCGACGCGAGCAACGGAGCGAAGCGTTCGCCCTGATAGAGCAAGGCCGTGAGCAGAATCGTCGCCTCGAAGGGCTGCCCGCCGGGCCGGCCCACCGGGATGAACTGCGTCGGGCTGGACAGCTCGCGGGTCTTGAGAATCGCCTGCACCCCGGGCGAACGCGCCGGGGCCAGATGCTCGCGTAGCACCGCGCGGTTCGTCTCCGAGAGCAGGAACGGGAGGATGGCCTCGCTGGCCGGGCGGGCGGGCGTCGCGTCCTTGAAGACCGACTCGATGAACGGGTCGCGCCCGCCCCAAGTCGTCCAACCGCGCCGCGCACCGAGCGCCGCGAGCTCCGCCGTGAGTTGCGGGATTTGCTCATCCTTCACCGTCACCGCCGCCGCGAGCGCGAGCGTGGCGACGCCCGGACGCTGCGCCTTCACGGCGGCGAGGCCGAGGCTGGCGGGGGTCGGCGTCCCGTGGCCGGCCCGGGTGAGCAACGCGGGGTGAACCGACTTCCAGTTCGCGGGCAGCAGCGCGCCGAGCAGGATGAGGCCCACGGAGAGCACCGCGAAGAAAGCCACCCGTTGCAGGTCCGGCGGCAGTCCCGCGAGCGCGGGCTTCCCCTCCGGCGGCCGCAGCGGCCGCGCCGCCCGCCAGCGGGTCGCATCAAAAGGGTTTTCGTCGGCGTTCAAGAATGGGCGGTTGGACGGGCTGGGCGGACAAAAACTCCGCTCCACCCGTGCCACAATTTCAGCGTGCTTCGGCTGACTGGCCGCTGCGAGATGAAATTCAGAACCCCACCCGGAATCAGGGCGGAACACAGCTAGATTCCCAAACGACAAATCCCCCTCTCGGTTCCGCCTCGAATCCGTGTGGCTTCCACGCGCGGCGTTGCCAAGCGCGACGCCCTGCCCTTAACTCCGCCGTGCCGATGACCGCCACCACCCGCCCTGCGATTGAGATTTGCCCCGCCTTCGCCCCGCGTCCCGGCCTCACGCACGCGGTCTTCGATTTCGACGGCACCCTCTCGCTCATCCGCCACGGCTGGCCGGACATCATGTTGGGGATGTTCGTGGAGATGCTCCCCGCCCGCGCCGACGAAGACCCCGCCGCGCTGCGCGCCGCGCTGATGGCGGAAATCATCTCCTTCAACGGCCGGCAGACCATCCACCAGATGGTGCGCTTCGCCGAACGCGTCGGCGCGCGCGGCGGCCAGGTGCGCGAGCCGCAATGCTACCTCGCCGAATACACGTTGCGCCTCGAACGCGACATCGCCCGCCGCAGCCAGCAAATCCGCGACGGCACCAGCCCGGACAACTTCGTGGTGCCCGGCGGACGCACGCTCATCGAGCGGCTGCTCGCGCGTGGCCTGAAGCTCTACATCCTCAGCGCCACGTTGGAACCGTTCGTGCGGCAGGAAGCCGCGCTGCTGGACCTCGCGCGCTACTTCGATGGCCGCATCCACGGCGGACATGAGAACACGCCGCCCTTCTCCAAAGGTGAGGTCTTCGACCGCATCCTCCGCGAGGAAGGCATCTCCGGCGCGCAACTGCTCTCCTTCGGCGACGGCCCGGTGGAGCTGCATCACACGAAGGAACTCGGCGGCCTCGCCGTCGCCGTGGCCAGCGACGAGACGGAAATCGGCTCCGGCAAAATCCACGAGCAGAAGCGCACGCAACTCATCGCGGCGGGGGCGGACTTGGTGATTCCTGATTACCAGTGCGAAGCGCAACTGGTGAAGCTGCTGCTGGGCGACCGCTAACTTTCCGAACTCCGATGCAACCTCCCGTCCCCCTCGACCTCGCCAAAATCCGCGTCTTCCCGCTCGCGCAGCGCAAGAGCATGAGCACCGTGGACGAGGTGCTCATCGAGCCGACCACCGCGCCCCCGCCCGTCAGCGACTTCAACGCCGCGCTCATCGAGCGTTGCGCGAAGGACATCAAGGCCGCACTCGAACGGAATGCCTCCGTGATGCTCATCTACGGCGCGCACCTCGTGAAGAACGGCGGGCAACTCCTCCTCGGCCAGATGCTCGACCGTGGCTTCCTCTCGCACCTTGCGACCAACGGGGCCGGGACGATTCACGACTGGGAATTTTCCTGGTTGGGCCGCTCCACCGAGAGCGTCCGCGACAACGTCGCCACCGGCAGCTTCGGCACTTGGGACGAGACGGGGCGCTTCATCCATCTCGCGTTGCTGACCGGCGGCGTGCGCGGCTTCGGTTATGGCAAGGCGCTCGGCAAGTTCATCTACGAGGACGGCGCGTTCATCCCCACCGAGGCCGAGCTGACGAAGCAGATTCAAGCCGAGCCAGGCCACCCGCTCACCGCCGCGCGCGCCGACTTGCTCCAAGCCATCCAGCGCTTCGGCCTCAAGCCCGGCCAGCAGATCGTCCCGCACCCGCACCGCAACAGCAGCGTGCTCGCGCAAGCCGCGCGCCACGAAGTCCCCTTCACCGTCCACCCTGGCATCGGCTACGACATCATCTCGAACCATCCGTGGTTCAACGGCGGCGTCATCGGGCGCGCGGCGGGCGTGGACTTCGCGCTGTTCGGCGGCTCGGTGGAGAAGCTCGATGGCGGCGTGGTCCTGAGCGTCGGCTCGGCCATCATGGCCCCGCAGGTCTTCGAGAAGAGCATCAGTTGCGTCAACAACCTCCGCCTCCAAGCCGGTCGCCCCATCGTCAGCGGCCACAACATCTACGTGGTGGACTTGCAGGATGGCGGCAACTGGGACTGGACCAAGGGCGAGCCACCCAAGGAAAACCCGGCTTACTACCTGCGCTTCTGCAAGAGCTTCTCCCGCATGGGCGGCGCGATGCACTACGCGCAGTGCGACAACGTGGCCTTTCTCCACCACCTCTTCCACAAGCTGGAAACCCTCCACGGCCGCACCGCCACAAAGGATATCCCCGACATCGGCGACCCCAACCCCGAACCGCGCTACCAGTGGTGAGGAGAGAACTTTTTCCGCGAGAGGGCGCAAAGCGCGCAAAGCCGAAAGGGAGACAAGTTACCCCTCGGTGTCCTCTGCGCCCTTTCGCGGCTAATCCTTTCTTCGCATGACCCCAGCCCGTTTCGCTGAAATCACTGACCGTTACCCGTCCCTCCGCCTCGCGCTCGTGGGCGATTTCTGCCTCGACCGCTATCTGGAGATTGATCCCGCGCGCGCCGAGACCTCCATCGAGACCGGCCTGCCCGTCCACAACGTCGTGCGCGTCCGCTCCCAGCCCGGCGGAGCGGGAACCATCCTCAACAACCTCGCCGCCCTCGGCGTCGGCGTGATTCACCCCATCGGCTTCTGTGGCGAAGACGGGGAAGGCTACGAGCTGCAACGCGCCATCGCTCAAGTCCCCGGCGTGCGCGGCAACCTCCTCGTCACCCCGCAGCGCCACACCTTCACCTACTGCAAACCGCTCGTCGTCGCCCCCGGCCAGGCGCCCGTCGAACTCAACCGCCTCGACAGCAAGAACTGGACGCCTACGCCGCCCGCAGTTGAAGCGGCATTGGCCGCGCAGCTCCTCCGCACTGACGCGCAACTCCAGGCCATCATCGTCCTCGACCAAGTGGACGTGCCCGAAACCGGCGTCGTGACGCGCGGGCTGCTCACCACGCTCCGCCGCCTCGCCGAGGCCCGGCCGCAGCTCCGCATCCTTGGCGACAGCCGCCGCGGCCTGCGCGATTGGCCCCCCATCACCTTCAAGATGAACGTCGCCGAGTTGAGCCGGATGACGAGCCTCCCCGCCGCCGCGTCGCTTGTGGAAATTGGAAACGCCGCCCTCGCCTTGGCCCGGCAAAACCACCGCGAAGTCTTCGTCACCCTCTCCGAACGCGGCATCCTCGGCGCGGCTCCGAATGGCGAAGTGGAACACGTCCCCTGCCTGCCCTTGCGTGGAGAAATCGACATCGTGGGCGCGGGCGATTCCGTCACCGCGAACCTCACCGCCGCCCTCGCCGCCGGCGCGACCTTGCGCGAAGCCATCGAGTTGGCGAACGCCGCCGCCTCCGTGGTCATCCACCAACTCGGCACCACGGGCACCGCGAGGGTGGCGCAGATTCGCGAGCTGTTGCTCCCTTGATTCCTCGCCGACCGCCGATTGCAGGAGCCGACGTGAGGAGGCGCTGATTTTTCCTCCGCCCGCTGACACGCCTCCTTACGTCGGCTCCTACAGGACGAGTTAAGTTCGTTGCCTCAGCTGCGCCTTCCGGCATATTCCGCCGCGCATGAAACTGCTGACGCTCCTCCTCCCCCTCGCCCTCGCCGCCCACACGTCTGCCCACGCCGCTGAAGCATGGTGGCCCCAGTTCCGAGGGCCAAATTGCTCGGGAGTTTCCGACACCGCCAAGCCGCCCGCCGAGTTCGGCCCCGGCAAAAATCTACTTTGGAAAATCGCCGTCCCCTCGGGCTCGTCTTCGCCCTGCGTGTGGGGCGATCGCATCTTCCTGACGGCCTTCGCCGACGGCAAGTTGGAGACGCATTGCTACGCGCGCCGCGATGGCAAGCTGCTGTGGAAGCGCCTCGCGCCTGCCGACAAGCTGGAGGAGTTCCACGCCACCGAGGGCAGCCCCGCCGCGTCCACCCCGGCGACCGATGGCAAGACCGTCGTCAGCTACTTCGGCTCGTGCGGGCTGGTGGCCTACGACTTCAGCGGCAAGGAACTCTGGCAGCACAAACTCCCGACCATCCAATCACCCGGCAGCTTCGGCTCCGGCGGTTCGCCGTTGCTCGCTGGCGGCGCGGTGCTGGTGAGCCGCGACCAGGCCGGCCCGTGTTCGTTGCTCGCGGTGGATTCGAAAACCGGCCAGAAGCTCTGGGAAGCGCCGCGCGCGGATGTCGGCCCCGGCTTCGGCACGCCGATTCTCTGGAAGAACGCCGGCACCGACGAGGTCGTCATGTCCGGCTCGCTCAAGCTCAAGGCCTACGATGTGAAGACGGGCGCGGAGCGATGGTCGCTCGCGGGCATGCCGTCCTTCACCTGCACGACGCCCGTGCTGGGCGATGGCCTGCTGTTATTCGCCGGTTGGTCGCCGGGCAAGGAGGCCAACACGATGCCGACTTGGGAAATGCTGGCGCAGCAGTTCGACAAGAACAAGGACGGGGCCATCACCCCAGATGAGCTGAAGGGCACGGAGATGGAATCGTTCTTCCGCTCGCTGGACGTGAACCGCGACGGCAAAATCACCAAGTCGGACATGGATGCCTTGGCGGCGAACATGGCCAAGGGCGAAAACGTCCTCGTGGCCGTGAAGCCCGGCGGCAAGGGCGAGTTGAGCGAGGACGCCGTGGCGTGGAAGCAGACGCGCGGCCTGCCTTACGTGCCGTCGCCGTTGCACTACCGTGGGCGCGTGTATCTCGTGAAGGACGGCGGCATGGCGTCGAGCTTCGATGCGAAGACGGGCAAGGTTTTCTACCAACAGGAGCGGCTGAACGCGGCGAGCAGCTTCTACGCGTCGCCCGTCGCGGCGGACGGACGCATCTATTTCACGTCGCTCAACGGCAAGGTGATCGTCGTCGAGGCCGGCGGCGAAGCGCCAAAGGTTCTGCACCAGGCCGACTTCGGTGAGCGCATTTCCGCCACGCCCGCGCTGGTGGAGAGCGTGATTTACCTCCGCACGGCCACGGCGCTCCACGCGTTTGGGAAGTGACGCGTGCCGGCGGTTTGAAACCGCCATCCGAAGCGCACTTAGCCGGAGCGATGCAGTTGACGCGACCGGCGCGCGGCATTCATGCCGCAGAAACGAACTGCCAGCCGCAGTGTGCTTCCTTCCTGCCACGCCCGCATTTGCCCGCACCTTTTGGTTGCCCAAGTCGGACCATGAAACAGTCCCCCCAGCCCCGGTTGGCCCACGTTGCTGCGGCATGAATGCCGTGCTCCAACGGCATCGTTCCGGCTTAGTTCCCAAACCATCCTGCCACCGGTCACCGCCGCCGGCGGTTGCAAACCGCCCGCACGGGCTACGCCGCGCGGATCGCCGGTGGCGCATCCGCAGTCAGCACGCGAATCTCCCGCTGCGGGAACGGAATCTCGATGCCTTGCCGGCGGAACTCCTCGGCCAGCGCCTTGTTGATGTCCGCGCCCGCTGGGCCGAAGTCCGCGACTTTCGTCCACGGCTTGATGGCGAGGTTCACGGCCGAGTCGCCAAACGACGCCACGCCCACGACCGGAGCGGGGTCCGGCAGCACCGCCGGGATGCGAGCCAGCACGGCGTTCACGGCGTTGAGCGCCTTGGTCAGGTCGGTCGAGTAAGCCACGCCCACGCTGAGGTCGAGCTGCCGGATGGAGCCGTAGTTGTGGAGGATCTCGCCGATGACCTTGCGGTTCGGGATGACCACGCGCGACCGGTCGCCATGCACCAAGATGACGGAGAAGAGTTCGATGGCGTGGACCTGCCCGTGAACGCCGTGGATCTCGATGTATTCGCCGACGCGGAAGGGCTTGGTGAAAATAATGAGCAGGCCGGCCATGAGGTTGCCGAGCACGCCTTGCAACGCGAGGCCCACGCCCACGCCCGCCACGCCGAGGCCGGCGATGATGGGCGCGATGGCCACGCCGACCTTCTCCAGCACGAGCATCAGCGTCAGCCCCATCACCATCAGCCGCGCGACGCGCACGATGAGGATGCGGACGGGCGGCTCCAGGTCCCGCTTGCCCAGCCAGCGCTGGAGCGCCTTGCCAACCTGCATGGCGACCACCAGGCCGATGACTAGAATGATGGCGGCCCCGAGCAGCTTCGGGCCGTAGTCGAATAGGAAGGTGATTCCCTGCTCTGTGATTTTGTTGAGCAACTCGGTATCAATGGCGGCGAACATAAATGTGTGTGGGAAACCAACGACGCGGCAACCCTAGCAAGCCGCCTTCACCGGGCCAATGGGGAATCTTGGCCGCCGGTCTCGCCGTGTGGCTGCTGGCGCTCCTCACCGTGCTCGGCTGCCGCACTCCCGAGCCAGCGCCCCTCCAACGCTT
>JAYTIO010000379.1:0-2702 GCA_043731805.1 Pedosphaera sp.
TCGGCCACCCGATGAATCCAGCCCGCGAAGCCATCACTCCCCTGCTCTGCCAGCCGTTCCAGCACCGCCAACTCCGTCTCCAGCGGAATCGCCGTCAGCCCACTGACGACGAGGCCGAAGATGAAGAACGCGGTCCAGCCGCGAAGGCGGCGAAGCAGTTGCGTTTCAGTCAGTGGCATGAATCCAATGCGCTCAGATCGTTACTGTTGTTGTCGAGACTACTGCCAAGGTCACGCAGAGACGAGCGCTCTTGAGTGTCTGAATCACTCCGAAAGCCCGCCGTGGTAGGGCGTGTCTGTCCCCAGCGCGCCGCTGAACCGTGCGGACGCACAACCGGCGCGCTGGGGACTGACGCGCCCTACCTGGAACTTCCCGTTTGACGCCTCTTCGCATTCTGCAAAAGTCGCCGCCATGAAACCACTGCTTCGCTCCACCCAAGCCCTTGCCCTCGCCACGCTCCTCTTCGCTCCGTTCGCCCGCGCCGAGGTAAACGTCGTCGAGAAGGTCGCCCCCAATGTCTATTTCCACGAGGGCGACATCGGCCGCCACGGCCACTGCAACAACGGCTGGATTGTCTTCAGCGACTACGTGCTCGTGATTGACGCGAACTTCCCCTCCGGCGCGCAGGTCGTCCTCCCCAAGATCAAGGCCATCACCGACAAGCCCATCAAGTTCGCCTTCGACACGCACCACCACGGCGACCACGCCTACGGCAACCAAGTCATGCACGAGGCCGGGGCCACCATCGTCGGACACGTCGGCGTGCTGGCGGAGATGAAGAAATACGAGACGAACTACTTCGGTGGCGGCGGTCCCGGCCGCTGGGAAGATGCCGCCAAGGGCCGCAAGGACGTGGCCGCCAGCAAGCTCCGCCCGCCCAGCCTGCTCTTCGACAAGCAACTCACCTTCGACGACGGCACGCACCGCGTCGAACTCCTCCACTTCGGCACCGCGCACACGCACGGCGACGGCTGGGCGTGGCTGCCCAAGGAGCGCATCGTCTTCACCGGCGACGCCTGCGTGAACGGCCCCTACAACTACACCGGCGACGGCAACATCCACGAGTGGATCAAGACCCTCGACCACGTCATCGCGCTGAAGCCGTTGAAAGTCTGCCCCGCGCACGGCCCGAGCGGCGGCCCCGAGGTGCTCGCGAACCAGCAGTTGTATTTCAAGTCCCTCCTCGCTGAGGTGAAGCAGCTCAAGGACGCCGGCAAGTCCGCCGCCGAAGCGCAGGCCGCGTCTAACACGATCAAGGAAACCCTCCGCAAGGACGAACGCATCGCCCACTACATCGGCCAGTTCATCAACGCGCAGGTGGAGAAGGCGTGGACCGAGATGGGCGGCGCGGCCTTCCCGGCGAAGCAGCAGGCGCAGGCGGAGCCGGTGAGGCTCAAGGCCAGCACCCTCGCAGCTCGCTAGTCATCATCATCCTTCGCCGGGTGGGCGAAGACGAAGGCGGCGCGGACGGGGGCGGGCATCTTGCTCTCGGGGCCGCGCACGCTGCGCCAGATGATTTCGTTCAGGACCAAATCATCGGCGGCGTCTTCCTTCGTGAAGTCCAGCTTGCGCGACCTCTCGGCACCCCAAGCCAGCTTCCCGTTGCGCTCGTTCACATCCACTTGCGCGGGGGCGAGCACGTAGGGGCGCAGGTCGGCTTGCGCTTGGAAGGAGTTAAACATCGGCGTGGCGGCGGCATCGAACTGCGACATGGGGCGCAGGCCGAGGATGAGTTCCATCGTGCGCAGCATCGAGCTGGTGGAATACATCGTGGAGTCCACCGCGCCGCGCTTGGTGTAGGGACTGATGACGAGGGCAACGGTGCGATGCGCGTCCACGTGGTCGGGGCCGTTCTGCGCGTCGTCCTCCACGACGAAGATGGCGGTCTGCGGCCAGAACTTCGACTGGCTCACGGCCTCGACGAGCATCCCGAGCGCGAGGTCGTTCTCGGCAACGCACGCGGTGGGCGTCCACTTGCCGACCGTGGTGCCGGAGGTGTGGTCCTGCGGGAGGCGGATGACTTGCAGGCGCGGCATCTCGCCCTCGGCCTCGAAGCGCTTCAGCTCGCTGATGAACCGCTCGGCGCGTTTCGCGTCGGGGTAGTCCATGGCGAAGCCGCGATACAGCGGGTCGAAGCGTCCGTTCAACGACTTGAGCCGCGCGGTGGCGGGGTCGCCGAGTTTCTTGCCGTTCTGCACGAACTCGCCGTAGCTGCGGAAACTCACCTTCGCCTCCGCCGCCACGTCCCAGAGATAGCCGCCGGCGGGCGTGGCGATGGGGAAGTTGCCTTCCGCCGGGTAGGTGTATTTCTTCGTCTTGTTGTGGCCGTAGCTCAGGGGCCAGAACTTCTCCACGTAATCGCTCGCATAGGCGGCCATGCTCCACTCGTGGCCGTCGGCGCTGACCTCGCTCTCGACGTAGAAGTTGTCGAGCAGCACGAAGTCGCGCGCGAGTCGGTGGTGGTTCGGCGTCACGCGCTCGGGGAAGAGGCAGAGCTTCGCGTCGCCCCGGCCTTCCTTCATGTCGCCGAAGACCTGGTCGTAAGTGCGGTTCTCCTTCACGATGTAGAGGCAATACTTGATGGGGCCGGCCGCGCCGAGCTGGCCGGGAATGGGGCTGTCGCTCGGGCGCGCGGTGGCGATGGAGTTGTCCGCCTTGAGCGGCGAACACTTGTAGGCCTGCGCGGTGTATTTCTCCAACTG
>JAYTIO010000380.1:0-3720 GCA_043731805.1 Pedosphaera sp.
CCGCAGAACGGCTCGGGCGTGGGGCGGGCGATGGTGTAGAGGTGGACTTCCCGGATTTGCGCGCCGGCGTGGACGAGTTCCGCCAGGCGGTCGCCATACTCGGCCAGTTCCTCCGGCGGCATCGGCTGGCCGTGCAGCCGCAGAAAGAGGCTCTGGATGATGATGGGCCGCGCGCGGGCGGTGAGGAGGAGGTTGTGCAGGATGCGGTCGAGGCGGACGGGGGTGCGGTTGACGAGTTTGTAGTAGCCCTCGGTGCCGGCGTCGAGCTTGGCCCAGACCTCGCCCTGGTTGGCGTCCATGATGGCGAGGCCGCGCTTCACGCTGCCGGTGTCGAGGCCGGCGGCGTCGGTGATGAGCACGAGCTTGGTGGCGGCGAGGCCCGCGGCACGCTTCACCTCGGCGACGACGTGCACGCACTCGTCGAAGTTGTGGAGCATGGTCGGCTCGCCGTCGCCGCTGAAGGCGAGGTCGCGCGGCGTCTGCGTGAGAGCGAGCGGGACTTCGTTGAACTTCGGCGCGCGGGCGAGGCCGCCGTCGCGGGCGAAGTGAATCATCGCGGTAAGTTCCTCGCGGAGCTGGGCGAGGTCCACGACGGAGGTTTTGCCCGGCGTCTTGCGGTCCACCTCGCAATACACGCAGTCGAAGTTGCAGACCTTGTCGGGGTTGAGGTTGAGGCCGATGGAGAGGCCGCCGCTGCGCCGCGAGATGACGGGATAGACGTAGGTGAAGTCCTTGTAAACGCGCGTGTGGTCGCGGACGGCGGCGAGGGTGTTCGGAATGGCGACGGATGTCTCCGGCATGGCGGCAATGTAGGCGGGAGCGCGGGCGGGGCAAGCCGGCAGTGGGGGAAGTGATTAGTAGTGAGTGATTAGTCCGGGCTGCCCTGGGTGCGCGCGGCGACACTGCGCGACGAATCACCAATGACTTCTTCACTTGCTGATCCGGGAGCGTGGCCACGGCCCGCCGGCTGCGGCGATTTCAGCCCCGGAACCGGTGCCGGCGGCTTCCAGCCGCCGCGTTGCGGGTTGGATACCCAGTGCCGTCTCGAACTGCCGCCGCCCACCGCCGGCGAGTGGAAGTCGCCGGCACCGGTGCCGGGGTAGGCCGCCGCTACTCGAACTGCTTGCGAAAGCCCGCGAACTCTTCGCGCAGGGCGGCCACTTCGGTCTTGAGCATGGCGACCTCGGCTTCGAGGATTTCAACCCGAGTCGGGGCGGAGGCTGTGGACGGGCGGGCTTCGGCGGGGGCGTCGGGCTCGCCGGAAAGCAGTTGCACGAAGCGCTTCTCCTTCTGGCCGCTGCGCGGCGGGAGCACGCGCACGAGCGGGGCGCTGCTTTCGCCCAAGACGCGGAGGCATTCCTCAATCTCGCCGGTGTTCGCGAAGGTAAACATCCGCTCCGTGCGCACGCGCAGCTCGCTCAGGGTCTGCGGGCCGCGCAGCAGCAGGACGCAGAGCAGCGCCACCTCGCGCGGGTTCAGCTCGAAAACGTCGAGCAGGTTGTGCCGGTATTTCTGGACGCGCGAGCCCGCGCCCCAGAGCTGCGTGACGAGCTGCTTGCCGCGCAAGTCGGCCAGCCCCAGCACGACGACGCGCTCCTCGTAGCAAGTCACCGGCTCGCGGTTCGTGGACTGGTTGCAGGCGGTCGTCACGCCGTGGAGCGAGAGCGGATACTGGTCCGGCGTGGTGCGTTCCTTCTCGATGAGGCAGCCCAAGATGCGGGTTTCTTCCGGCGACAGTGTCAAAGCCATGCCCGACTTCTAGCAGGCGGTGCGCGGGCTCACAAACACATAGCTTCCCGCCGCGCGTGGACGGCCAAGCGCGGGTGACCTCGAATTGCTGCGCAGGCGCGCTGCGCCCACTCGCTGCGCGGCTTGGCGGCGGCGGAGACGGGCTTGGAAGTCGCGAGCACTTTGCCGGTTTCAGCAGGCGCTGGAGCGCGGGCACCACCGTGATTTCATCGCTCTTCTCCGTCGCCTGGAGCTGGCCCAGGGTCAGCCCGTTCGCGGTGGCCCAGGCGCTGACGAGGCGGCGCGGGCCAGCCGGATTTAGCTGCGTCAGCCCTGCCGGACCCAACCACTAAACCCCTCGTTCGGTCCCACTGCCCGTCTTCAAATTCAGCCGTCCGCTTTTGAAAGCTACATGACATTTTGGCGTGGGCGGCTTGCCATCGCGACGCGGACTCATAGGATGCTTGCGTTGCGGTTGAGCGGCGGGCGGTTCAGGCCGCCAAATGAAACGGCAAGTGAGCAGTCTCCTGAACGGGATGCGGGGCCGGCGTGAACCTGCCCGCCTCGCCAACTTGCACGGCCGTTGCGGCCCCCAAGCTAACTCACGGGCGCTCGTGAGCCCCATGGTCAGGCCGGGGGATGATGCCGGCCGCCACCACCCACGCAGAACGAACGGTGCCCGATGCCAAGCCAGTTTCTTATGTCCTTGCGCCGCCGTAGCGGCGGTTGGTTCGCTCCTCACTAATCACTTTTCCACCCATGACTCCCCGCGCCCTTATCTTCGACTGCGACGGCACGCTCGCCGACACCATGCCGCTGCACTGGCACGCGTGGCAGGTCATCGCGCAACGCCATGGCATCCACTTCACCGAGGACCGCTTCTACGCGTTGGGCGGCGTGCCCTCGCGCGACATTCTCCAGACGCTGCGGGAGGAACAGGGTTTGAGCTACGACCACCACGCGGTTTCCGTGGAGAAGGAACATGCCTTCCTGCCGTTCCTCCCGACCGTGGTGGGGATTCCGGAAGTGATCGCCATCGCGCGCGAGCACCACGGCAAGTTGCCGATGGCTGTGGCTTCCGGCGGCAAGCAACGCGTCGTCGAGCAAGTCCTCCAGCACCTCGGCATCCGCCACTGGTTTGCCGCCGTGGTGACGAGCGAGGACGTGACGCGCCAGAAGCCCGCGCCGGACATTTTCCTCGAAGCCGCGCGCCGGCTGGGCGTGGCCGCGCAATTCTGCCGGGGTTACGAAGACACGGACTTGGGCATGACGTCCATCCGGGCGGCCGGCATGGACGCGGTGGACGTGCGGACGTTCGTCACCTTGGTGCGGTGAGCCTTGAAGAAAGTTGGCCAGCCGCGAAAGGGCGCAGAGACCGCAAAGAGAAATTGGGCTGGAGCGACCTCCCTCGCGCCAGACCGTCACCGAACTGGTGATGGGAACCTGTGGCGAGGGCACTCCGGAGGGCTTCTCTTTGCGGTCTTTGCGCCGTTTTGCGGCAAAACCAACTTCGGCCGCCGGGTTCAGCCGCCAGCCAGCAGCGCGCCGTCACTTCAGCGCGGCCCAGACGCGGTGGACGTCGTCGTGCTCGTCGAGCTCGTTGAGGAACTCACCGACTTCGGTGCGCTGCGCCTCGGTGAGTTCGGGGAAACTTTTCGGCACGTAACCCATCTCGCTCGTCACCACGGTCCAGCCGTTCTTCGAGAGCCACTGGGAGACCGCGTGAATGGCGGCGCGGTCGGTGATGAAGCGCGCGCCGGTCGCGGCCTCGGGGATGTCGTCGTTCTGCGCGGCGGTCAGCGGCTCGACTTCGTTCGCGCCGGCCTCAATGGCGGCAGCTTCAATGTCGGTGCCAGCGACAGGATGGTGGGCCTCGACGAGGCCGACATGGTCGAAGAGGAACTTATTGCTCCCCGTCGTGCCGAGCTGGCCCGGCTTGAACAGCACGCGGACCTCGGGCGCGGTGCGGTTCACGTTGTCGGTCATCACCTC
>JAYTIO010000381.1:0-4304 GCA_043731805.1 Pedosphaera sp.
ACGGCCAATGATCGCGTGCGTTTCTTCTATTGCTACGCCTCGGATGACGAGGACCAGACCACCGAGCTGGCGAAGATCGGCAAGCAGCCGCGCCGGGACAAGGGCGAGGCGGGGACGCAGCCGTTGCCGGGCGCACCGGGTGTGGCGACGTTCGATGCGGTGGCGAAGACGCTCTCCATCCCGGCGATGCCGGCGCACGCGACCACACTGCGGGCGTATCGCAAGGTGGCGGGCGGGCAGCCGGAGCTGGCGGGCACGTCCACGGGCACCACGGTGGTCGGCTTGGGGCCGTTGACGGTGGGTGTGGCCTACGAGCTGTGGGTGGTGGGCCACAATTCCCAAGGCGACGGCCCGGAGAGCAATCATGTGAGCCACACGGCGTAGGGAAGTTGAGAGTTGAGAGTTGAGAGAGCGGCGGTGGGTTCGCACGCCAAGACGTTGCCGCGACTCTAGGTTTGCATTTCTCCTCCGTCGCGAAAGAATGCGGCAATGTCCTCTGCCACTGACTTGAGCCGCCGCGCCTTCCTCGGTTCCGCCGTCGCCGCCGTCGCCGCCTCCGCCGCCTCCGCCACGCTCGCCACCGCCGCCACGCCGCGCGATTGGACGGGCGTGAACCCGACGCGCTACCCCGACCCGGACATCGTCTCGCTCGACAAGCGATTCAAGGCCAAGCTCGGCAACACGCCCATCCAGCGCCTCTACCACAACCCCACCATGCTCTGGGCCGAAGGTTGCGCATGGAATGGCGGCAGCCGTTACGTCGTGTGGAGCGACATCCCGAACAACCGCCAGTTCCGCTGGCTGGAAGAGGACGGTCACGTGAGCACGTTTCGCTCGCCCAGCGGCAACGCCAACGGCAACACCTTCGACTTCGAAGGCCGCCAGCTTGCCTGCGAGCACGGCAACCGCCGCGTGGTCCGCTACGAGCACAATGGCTCCGTCACCGTCATTGCCGACGCATTCAACGGCAAGCGGCTCAACGCGCCCAATGACATCGTAGTGCATCCCGACGGCGGCATCTGGTTCACCGACCCCGGCTACGGCAGCATGATGAACTACGAGGGCAACAAGGGGCCGCTCGAAATCAAGGAGGCCGTCTATCGCGTGGACCCGAAGACCCGCCAGCTCGCGATGGTGAGCGACGAACTCGGCAAGCCCAACGGCATCTGTTTCTCGCCGGATTACAAAAAGCTCTACGTCGTCCACGGCAATGTCTTCGAGTGGGACGTGGTGGACGGCGTGCGACTGAAGGGCAAGCGGACATTCTGCACGATGGCGCTCGGTGACAAGAAGGGCGGCGCAGACGGCATCCGCTGCGACGTGGACGGCAACATCTGGGCGGCGGCGGGCTGGGCGGGCGACGGCTTCGATGGCGCGCACTGCTTCACGCCCGAGGGCGAGCGCATCGGGATGATTTTGCTCCCGGAGATTTGCGCGAACCTGTGCTTCGGTGGCGTGAAGCGGAACCGGTTGTTCATGGCCGCCAGCTCAAGTCTCTACGCCGTGTATGTCGAGACGCAGGGCGCGCACATCTGCTGAGGCGGCCAACGGCTTTTTAGCCACCGATGAACCCCGACAAGCCGGGCCCAGCTGTGCGAGGCTGTTTGTGGACTTGCCGCAGGAAGACGTTGCTGCTCTCGTTAGCCAACCAGAAACCCCACCTATATGGAAACAGCCCCTAGCCCAGACAAACCCAAGCAGCCCTCGACCATTACGACGGTGGTCATCGCGATAGTGCTCTCGCAAGGCATCAGCGACGAGATGAAAGGGCAGTCTCCGTGGCTGCGCATCCTCGTGGCCGGGATTACGGGAGGTCTGGCTGCGGGTCTCTACACATGGATGTTCAAGTGGTTTAACCGCAAACGCGAGTGAGCTCCCCGCGTTATCCCGTCTCCGCAAATTTCACCGCACCACTCCACATGATTCTCCGCTGCTGTCTGTTCGCCTGTCTCCTCGTCGCTGTCACTGTCCCACTTCGTGCCGCCGAGCCGCCGTTCCCCGGGAAGGTGTCGCAGTGGAATGGGTTTGAGCGTTACGACTTTCAGGTGGACGGGAAGAACGTCTTGGTGGTCGTGCCCAAGCAGGCCGCGCCGGGCAAGCCGTGGGTGTGGCACGGCGAGTTCTTCGGGCACAAGCCCGCACCGGACATCGCGCTGCTGGGCCAAGGCTTTCATGTGGTTTACCTGAGCGTGCCAAATATGCTCGGGTGTCCCGAGGCGGTGGGGCATTGGAACAAGCTTTACGCGGAGCTTACGGGCAAATACGGGTTTGCGAAGAAGGCCGCGCTCGTGGGCCTGAGCCGGGGCGGGCTCTACTGTTACAACTGGGCGAGCGCGAACCCGGACAAGGTGGCGTGCCTGTATGGCGATGCGCCGGTGTGCGACTTCAAGAGCTGGCCTGGCGGCAAGGGCAAGGGCAAGGGAAGCCCAGGCGATTGGGCGCTGGTGCTGAAGGTGTTCAAGTTCGCGAATGAGGCGGAGGCGCTGGCTTACCAAGGCAATCCGGTGGATGCGCTCGCGCCCTTGGCGAAGGCGAAGGTGCCGCTGTTGCACGTCTTCGGGGACGCGGATGACGTGGTGCCGTGGGAGGAGAACACGGGCTTGATTGCGGAGCGTTACAAGGCGTTGGGCGGGGACATCACGCTCATCCGCAAGCCGGGCGTGGGCCATCACCCGCACGGGCTGGAGGACTCGGGGCCGATTGTGGCGTTCATCGCGAAGCATGCGGGGCGGTGAGTGGCGGGGGCTGTTGGAGGGCTGAAGAGTTGAAGAGTGAAGGGTTCGAGCATTGGCGGCAGCCCGTTGCACCCTACCACGCTTCACCCCTTCAACGCCTCCCCCCCCCTTGCCCGTCCTTTTGAATCTCGGCGGCGGGGCGGCGTCACGCAAGCGGTCGGCGATTTCCTGCGACCAGAATCAGGGGTTTCCCTATAGGTTTGACCGGGACCATTCCCTATCATCACCGCCGTGAGCGAGCCTAGCGACAAGACAGTTGGCACCGGTCCGCCTCCCCCCAGGGAGGTGTCGCTCGTGCGTCTGAAGGCGTCGCTGGAATCCGCGCACCGCAACGCGGCCGCCGCCTTGGCCGCCTTCCTCGCGGCCCGCCAGGTGCAGGCCGCGCCCGGGGCCGTGCCCAGCCCGCCGCCGCCCACGGCCACGGCCTACGAACTGGGGCGCATCCTCGCGAAGGGCGGGATGGGGGCGGTGCTTTCCGCGCGGGACAATGGCATCCAGCGCACGGTGGCAGTGAAGGTCATCCTCACCGGAGCGGAGGCCACCGACGAACATGTCCACCGGCTCATCGCCGAGGCCCGCATCACGGGGCAACTGGAGCATCCCAACATCGTGCCCTTGCACGAACTGGGCGTGACGGCGGATGGGGTGGTTTACTACACGATGCGGCTGGTGGAGGGCGTGACCCTGAGCGACGTGCTGGAGAAGATCCGGCAGAAGGACGCGGCGACGATTGCCAAATACCCGTTGCGCACGCTGCTGACGGTGTTTCAGAAAGTGTGTGACGCCGTCGCCTTCGCCCACTCGCGCGGGGTGGTGCATCGGGACTTGAAGCCGGACAACCTGATGCTCGGTGAGTTCGGCGAGGTGTTCGTGATGGACTGGGGGCTGGCCAAGCGCGTGCGCGGCGCGGTCCAGGAGGAGGACACGACGACGTTGTGGAAGGCCGCGGCGTTGGGGGCCGGGGCCGGCGACAGCTTCCAGACGCTCTCCGGGCAGGTGAAGGGCACGCCGCGTTACATGGCCCCGGAGCAGGCGGAGGGGCGGGTGGAGGACATTGACGGGCGCACGGACATTTACGCGCTGGGGGCGATCCTCTACGCGATGCTCACGCTGCACCCGCCCGTCACCGGCGAGACGGTGAATGAAGTGTTGAACCATGTGGCCTCCGGGACCATCACGCCGCCGACGAGCTACAACCCGCGCCATACGCACACCTCCTGGAGCACCAGCCCGCCGGCCTCGCCGCAGGACATCGCCCCGCCGGACCTGGCCCATTGTCCCGACCGGCGCATTCCCTCCGCCCTGTCGGCCGTCGCGATGCAGGCGCTGGCCCGGGACCAGGCGAAGCGTTACCAGAGCGTCGCCGCCCTGCAGCAGGACATCGCGGCGTATCAGAACGGCTTCGCCACCACCGCCGAGCACGCGAGCGTGTGGCGCCTGCTGCTGCTCCTGCTACGGCGGCATCGCACGGAGTTCGTCCTGGGGCTGGTGTCATTGGGCTTGATGCTGGGCTTGGCCCTGCACTTCACGCGCCAGGTGACGCGGACGCTCGCGGAGTTGAAGGAGACC
>JAYTIO010000382.1:0-6221 GCA_043731805.1 Pedosphaera sp.
GGCTTCGTTGGAGAGATGACCGTGACGTCCAAGAATGCGCTGCTTCAAACTCCACGGGCGGCGCGGACAATCCTGCAACATCTTCACGTCGTGATTGGATTCCAAGATGAGCGCGTGCGCGGGGCGGACACGTTCCAGCACGAGCTTGGTCGCGTGGCCGAGGTCGGTGAGAAAGCCGAGATTCACCCCATTCGTGCGGAGCAAATAGCCGACGGGGTCCTGCGCGTCATGCGGAATGGAAAACGTCTCGACGAGGACATCGCCGATTTCAAAACTCGCGCCGGTGGCGAACAGGCGGCAGTCAAATTTTTTGCTGAACTGAAACTGAATCTCCTCGTGCGTCGGACGGTTGCAATAGATCGGGATGCGCAGCTTCTCGCACAGCATCGGCAGGCCCGCGACATGGTCGCTGTGTTCGTGCGTGATGAGGACGCCGGTGAGATTTTCCGGCGTGCGCCCGATGGTGGCGAGGCGCTGGCGGATCTGGCGCAGGCTGAAGCCCGCATCCACGAGGATGCGCGTCTCGGCGGTTTCCACGTAGGCGCAATTGCCAGCGGAACCGCTGCCGAGGATTGTCAGTGAAACAGCCACGCTGGACGTTAATCAGCAGTCGAAAGTTGGGCAATGATTTTCCCGGAGGCGGCCGGATAAAAAATATTTTCCGTGCTGGCCGAGTTTTGCTTAAAGCACGTCCAGTTTCCACCGATGAAATGGTCAAAGTGATGGGATTAGCGAAAGCCGTGCCACGTTTTGCTTGAGCTATGTGCCGCATCCTCTAACATCCGCCTCGAAACATGGCTCAAGGTTTACATTTATCGCAGAGAATGTCGCAGTCGATGGTGCTGGCGCCGCAGCTTCAGCAGTCGCTGGCGCTGCTCCAGGCGCCGACGCTCGAACTCAAGGCGCTCGTCGAGCAGGAGCTGCAGCAAAATCCCGTTCTCGAAGAGTCCACCACCACCGAGACGGAAATGCAGGAGCAGGACCCGCGCAACGACGACAACTCGCCCGCGCCCGCCGATCTTGCGGAGCCGCCCGAGGACGTGAACTTCGATCCCGCCACCGAAAAACCCGAGCCGGCCGCTGATGATTTTCAGCAGGAGTTTGAACGCCTAGCGCAGCTCGACCAGGAATGGCGCGATCACGCCTCCTCCGCGAACCTCCCCAGCCGCGCCACCGCCGAGGACGAGGAGAAGCGCCAGTTCATGTTTGATTCGCTCGTCGCCAGCACGTCGCTCCAGGACATGCTGCTTGAGCAGGTGCGTGAAGCGGGCGTGCCGGAAGACCTCCGCCCCGCCGCCGAGATGATTATTGGCAACATTGACGACTACGGCTACCTCAAGACTCCGCTCGAAGAACTTTCCGCCCTGTTCGGTTTTCCGGTTGAAACAATCCTGGGCGCGTTGACGGCGATTCAAACCTTCGATCCGCCCGGCGTCGGTGCGCGCGATCTGCGCGAATGTCTGATGCTCCAGCTCGAACGCGCCAAACAAACGGAGAGCCTCGAATACCGCATCATCCGTGATTTCATGGACGCGCTCGGCAAACGGCGCATTCCCGAAATCGCCAAGGGCACCGACTGCGAAGTGGACGAAATCCAGGACGCGCTGGAAAACATCGCCAAGCTGGAGCCGCGTCCCGGCCGTGCATTTCTGCCAGACAACGATCAATACGTCCTGCCCGAAGTCTTCGTGACCCGCACCGTGGATGGTTTCAACGTCACCACGAACAACGAGCACATCCCGCATCTCCGCATCAGCAACACCTACAAGGATCTGATGTCGCAGGGCGAAAACTCCTCCGAGGTTCGCAACTACATCCGCGAAAAAATCCGCGCGGGAAAATTTCTCATCAAGAGCTTGCACCAGCGGCAGGCCACGATTTTAAACATCGCCAAGGAGATTGTGAAACGTCAGCACGACTTCATGGACAAGGGCGTGGCGTATCTGAAACCGCTCACGATGGTGATGGTGGCCGAGGTGGTGGGCGTGCATGAAACCACCGTCAGCCGCGCGGTTTCCGGCAAGTACATGGAAACGCCGCAGGGGATTTTCGAGATGAAATATTTCTTCACCGCCGGCATCCAGACCGCCGGGGGCGAAGGCATGTCGAACACCAGCGTGAAGGACATGATTGACGAAATTTTCAAAGCGGAGAACACCGCCAAGCCGCTCTCCGATCAGGAAGTGGTGAAGATGCTCAAGGAAAAAGGGATCGTCATCGCCCGCCGCACCGTGGCCAAGTATCGCGGCGAACTGAACATCCTGCCCTCGAACCTGCGCCGAGTTTACTAGCCTGCGGGGCGGCGTTCACGCCACGGCAACCGATGGTTGCCCGGCCGCCTTTGCCTCCCGCATAGTCCGCCCACATGCAGCCATACCTCGACCTGCTCCAGCACATTCTCGACAAGGGCAAATTCAAGGCCGACCGCACCGGCACCGGCACTTACTCCGTCTTCGGCGCACAGACACGCTTCGACCTCCGCACCAGCTTTCCCGTTCTGACCACGAAGAAGCTCCACCTCAAGTCCATCATCTACGAACTGCTCTGGTTCCTGCGCGGCGAGACGAATGTGAAGTGGCTGCAAGAGCGCGGCGTGAGCATCTGGGACAAATGGGCCGACGCCGAAGGCAACCTCGGCCGCGTCTATGGCGCGCAATGGTGCGACTGGCGCACCGCCGACGGGCGCAGCGTGAACCAGATTGACCAGGTCATCGCGCAGTTGCAGAAGAACCCCAACTCGCGCCGGCACATCGTCAGCGCGTGGAACGTCGGCGAGATTGACCAGATGAAACTCCCGCCCTGCCACGCGCTCTTCCAGTTCTACGTGGCCGACGGCGAACTCTCCTGCCAGCTCTACCAGCGCAGCGCGGACCTCTTCCTCGGCGTGCCCTTCAACATCGCCAGCTACGCGCTGCTCACGCTGATGGTCGCGCAAGTCACGGGCCTGAAACCCGGCGAGTTCGTCCACACCTTCGGCGACCTGCACCTCTACGCGAACCATCTCGAACAGGCGAAGCTCCAGCTCACCCGCGCCCGGCGCCCGTTGCCGGTGATGCGGCTCAACCCCGCCGTGAAGAACATCCACGACTTCCAGTTCGAGGACTTCACGCTGGAAGGCTACGACCCGCACCCGGGCATCAAGGCTCCGATTGCAGTGTAAGAAAGCTATGCACGAGGATTCATTCTGCATCCTTTGCGGCACGGCGCTCTACGCGAACGAGGAAGCGGAGCACCTACAAGAATTTCATGGCATCTCAGTTCGGCCGGGTTGGCTTCTGGAGTGGTCCGGTAACGATTTTAGGCTCAACCACGGAGAGTTCCGTGTCCAAACCCGGCTTCTCCGCATTACCTCCCTCGAAGCATACTTGGAGGAGACCAAGTGTAGGAGTCGCCCGTGTGAGGCTTCTGGCTGCAAGGGGCTGGCTCAACCGGGCCAAGCATTCTGTCAAGCGTGCGAAAGCGAACGAATGCGAACCATATCGATAATGACCCGGATGACAAAGTCTGGCCGTTGTCTTGGCTGTGGTTCTGGCGCTGACTTGGCCGACGGATATTGCTATCACTGCTTGGGCAAGGGCCGTTGAAGACCTGCCGTAGGGAAACCAAATTCTGACCGGCTACTAGGTTTTGCCTTTGCAACTCCGCACACTCCACCGCAACCTCTCCCCATGAGTGACCGGCAATTGGTTCTCGAAGCCGTCCAGAAAATGCCTGAAGCGACCTCCATCGCGGACATTCTGGACGAGCTGGCGATGCTCGCCTCAATTCAAGAAGGCCTCGCCCAAAGCGAACGCGGTGAGGGCGTGCCGCATGAACGCGTGACGGCAATGGTGGACGAATGGATTTCAAAATCAGCTGGACTCCGCGCGGCCTAGACTCGCTCCGTTCCGCCTTGGAATACGTTGCAGAGCGCAACCCGGACGCCGCTGCCCGGCTCGGGGCCAACTTCCTGAAGTCCGTTGCTCGCCTCGGACAGTTTCCCCAACTCGGGCATGTCTTCCATAAGCTGGGCCGTGCCGACATTCGTGAAATCCCCGTGCGTCCCTACCGGGTTTTCTATCGGGTCATCGAGTCCCAACGTGTCGTGTATGTCCTGACGGTCTGGCACGGCGCGCGGCAGGAACCGGACTTCCGCGGCGAGGAAATCTACTGACCCAATGCCCTCCAACTTTCATCCCAAGAAGGAAGTGTATCGGCTGATTCTGGCTGAACCGCAGTCTATCTGGCCCCTCGACCCCGCCGTCACCTTTCTGAACCACGGCTCGTTCGGCAGTTGTCCGCTCGCCGTGCTCGAGTTTCAGCGCGTGGTGCGGGAGCGGATGGAGCGGCAGCCGGTGACGTTCTTCGTGCGGGACTTGGAGGGCTTGCTGGATGAGGCGCGGGGGAAGCTGGCGGCGTTTGTCGGCAGTGCGGCGGAGGACTTGGTGTTCGTGCCGAATGCGACCTCGGGCGTGAACGCGGTGTTGCGCTCGCTGGAGTTTCAGCCGGGCGATGAGCTACTCGTCACCGACCACGAATACAACGCCTGTCGCAATGCCTTGGACTATGTGGCGCACCGCAGCGGGGCGCGAGTTGTGGCGGTGAAGGTTCCGTTCCCCCTCACGCGTGCGGCAGACATCACGACCCGCGTGCTGGGCGCGGTGACTTCGCGCACGCGGCTGGCCTTGCTGGACCACGTGACCAGCCAGACGGGGCTGGTGCTGCCCATCGCGGACCTTGTGCGCGAGCTGAACGCGCGGGGCGTGGACACGCTGGTGGACGGCGCGCACGCCCCGGGCATGGTGCCGCTGAACCTCCAGCAGCTCGGCGCGGCTTACTACACGGGCAACTGCCACAAGTGGATTTGCGCGCCGAAGGGTGCGGCGCTCCTGCACGTGCGCCGCGACCGGCAGGAGCGCATCCGTCCGCTGGTCATCAGCCACGGCGGGAACTCCCAGCGCACGGACCGTTCACGCTTTCTCATCGAGTTCGGCTGGATGGGCACGAGCGACCCGAGCGCGGCGCTGTCGGTTCAGAAAGCGATTGAGTTCGTCGGGGCGCTGCGGCCCGGCGGGTGGCCGGAGGTGATGCGGAGCAACCGGGCGCTGGCGCTCGCCGCTCGCCGCTTGCTGTGCGATGCGCTGGGAACTCCCCTGCCCTGTCCTGACGAACTCATTGGCTCACTGGCGTCCGTGCCCATTCCCGACGCGACGGATCGCACGCCGTCGAAGAACCCGCTTTACCTCGACGCGTTGCAGGACCGGTTGCTAGCGGAGTTCGGCATCGAAGTGCCGGTGGTCCCGTGGCCGGCGCCGCCGCAGCGCTTGCTGCGCATCTCCGCGCAACTCTACAACTCACTGCCGCAATACGAGCGGTTGGCGGCGGCGCTGAAGCGGCTGCTGTGAGTGGCGGCAGGCGAGGTCTCCTGCCGTCATCGGTCCCGCTATCTCGTCGCCACGACGCGGACTTCGGCGGCAGGGAGGAGCAGGTGGGCGAGGGAGCGCAGGAGGCGGAAGCCGCCTTCGCCCAAGTGGAATTTAACAGCGGCAGCGGCAGCGGCGCGATCGTAGCCGAACTGACCGATGCCGGCCGACTCCAGCTTGAAGCTGCATTCGGTCACGAGGTTGCCGAGGGTCTGGGCGTTCCAGGAGAAGAGGTGGTGGTTCGGCTCGGCGGGGTCGTGGTGGCGGTAGCGCCGCTCTTTCTCGAAGGGCACGTGGAGCAGGAGTTTGCCACCGGGCTTGAGGACGCGGCGGATTTCCGCCAGTGAGGCAGCAGGGTTCAGCGCGTGCTCGAGCATGTGATGGCAGATCACCACGTCGGTGCTGGCGTCCGCGAGCGCGGCGGACTCACGGATGAACTCGATGCCCAGTGCGCGCACGGCTGGCTCCAGGAAGTCGGTGACATCGAAGCCGAGGCGGCGGGCGCACTTCAACTCCGCCAAGTTCCAGCCCGCGCCGACGCCAAACTCGACGACGGTGTCAGTCGCTCGGACGTGGGGGGCAAACTTCTCGACGCGCAGTCGGGCGACCCACGGGAAGGCGGCGGGGGGGAGGCCGCGCTTGCCTGCGTGGTAGGCGCGTCCGGCGTCGCCTTGGTAGTGGCGGGCGGCGGAAGGGTCGGGCGAGTCGGGCACGCGGAGGAGCGTAGCCGAAAGCGGCGAGCGGTGTCGAACGCGCTGTGCCTCCTGTAGCGGCGGTCTGCGACCGCCGTTCCGCCACCGACGGGCGCTCACAGAGCGC
>JAYTIO010000383.1:0-4598 GCA_043731805.1 Pedosphaera sp.
ATGGCTGGTGAGCGCGCGCGCGCCGATGTGGAAGACGGCGGGGAGGCGCTTGCCGGAAATGGTGTAGAGCACTTCCTTCATGAGCACGAGCCCTTGGCCGGAAGTGAAGTTCGTCACGCGTCCGCCCGCCAGCGCGTAGCCTTCGCACGTCGAGGCAGCCGAGTGCTCCGACTCCGGCTGCACGAACGTGATGACATCGCCCCAAAGGTTCCGCTTGCCGTTGGAGACCTCGGTTTGGTAGCCGGTGCCCATCGTGGTCGAGGAGGTGATGGGGTAAGCGCAGGCACCGTTGGTGATGTTCGTGTCCACCCACACCACGCAACCGGCTCCGTCTGACGTGGTCGGAATCCCAGGGTAGGGAAACTGCTTTTTGTCGTCGCTCATAAGAGTGCTCGGTCGTTAGTCCGCGTGGCGGAAAGTTTTTTGATGGCGGACAGGAGAAGGTGGATTTCGGTCCCCGGCGGCGCAAGCCAAAAAGCGGCGCGGAAGCAAAATCCGAAGGCGGAAGCTTTTTCGTGCCGTGTCGCCGGGCCGCCGCTAGGCTGCGCGCACACCTATGGCAATCATCGCACTGCTTGGCACAATGGACACGAAGGGCGAGGAGCACGGCTTCGTCGCGAACCTCATCCGCCGGCGCGGGCATCAAGTGCTCGTCGTGGACACTGGCACACTCGCCGCGCCGCAGCTCCAGCCGGACATCACGCGGCAGGAAATCGCCGCCGCCGCTGGGGCAGACCTGGCCGCGTTGGTGGCGCAGCGGGACCGGGGCGCGGCGGTCGCCGCCATGGCGCGGGGCGCGCCCGTCGTGCTGGCGAAGCTCGTCGCCGAGCGGCGTATTGACGGCGTCATCTCGCTCGGCGGCGGCGGCGGCACAGCCATCAGCACGGCGGCGATGCGGGCGCTGCCGCTGGGTTTCCCCAAGCTGATGGTCTCCACGCTCGCCAGCGGCAACACCGCGCCCTACGTCGGCGTGAAAGACATCGTCATGTTCCCCGCCGTCGTGGACGTGGCCGGCATCAACCGCATCTCGCGCCAAATCCTCAGCCGCGCCGCCGGAGCCATCTGCGGCATGGTCGAGAGCGTTCCATCGCCCGGCGAAGACAAACCCATCATCGTCGCCTCCATGTTCGGCAACACGACCGACAGCGTGCAGGCCGCGAAGAAGCTGCTGGAGGCCGCTGGCTACGAAGTCCTCGTCTTCCATGCCACCGGCACGGGCGGACGCGCGATGGAGTCGCTCATCGAATCCGGCATGGTCGCTGGGGTGCTCGACATCACCACGACCGAGTGGGCGGATGAGTTGGTCGGCGGCATCCTCGGAGCCGGCCCCACGCGCTGTGAAGCCGCCGCGCGCCACGGCGTGCCCGCCATCGTCACACCCGGCTGCTTGGACATGGTGAACTTTGGCGCGCCCGACACCGTGCCCGCGAAGTTCAAGGACCGCACCTTCTACCAGCACAATCCGCAGGTGACGCTCATGCGCACAACGCCCGAGGAATGCGCCGAGTTGGGCCGCATCCTCGCCGAGAAAGTGAATCTCTCCACCGCGCCCGTCACCGTGCTGCTGCCGCTCCAGGCCATCAGCGTCATCAGTGCGCCCAGCCAGCAATTCCACGACCCCATCGCGGACCGTGTCCTGTTCACGGCGCTGAAGGCATTCCTGCGGAAGGACATTGAGCTGGTGGAACTGGACTGCGCCATCAACGCGCCGGAGTTTGCCCACGCCTGCGCGGAGAAGCTGCTGGCGAACCTGGCGAAATGCTCACGCAACCCGAGGACGTGAGGTGACGGCGGGCCTTCCTTCACCGTAGAGCGATTCGCGTGATTCGCGGGCAAACTCTTTGTGCCCCCTGCGCCCTTTCGCGGCCGACTCTACACCATCAGGCTCACGTGCTTCGTGTCGAGAAACGCCTCCATTCCCTCCGTCCCCAGCTCACGCCCCCAGCCGCTTTGCTTCACGCCGCCGAAGGGCGCGTGGCTCGTCGTCGGCACGCCGTCGTTGATGCCGATCATGCCGGCTTCGAGCGACTCCATCAGGCGGAAGGCGCGGCTCAGGTCGCCCGTGAAGACGTAGGCGGCGAGGCCGTAGGTGGAGTCGTTCGCAAGCGCGATGGCCTCGGCCTCGGTGTCGAAGACGTTCACGTAGGCGACGGGCGCAAATGTCTCGTCGCACATGCCGCAGGATTCGCCGGGCACGCCGGTGAGCACGGTGGGCTGAAGGAACGCTCTGCCGGCGTCGCCGTGGCGCTGGCCGCCGCAGAGCAGTTGCGCGCCCTTGGCTTGCGCGTCGGCAATGTGCCGCAGCGCGAGATCCACGGCGGCGGGGTTGATGAGCGGGCCGATGTCCACGCCGGGTTCGAGGCCGTTGCCGACCTTGAGCGCCTTCACCCGCGCGACGAACGCCGGGATGAAGCGCTCCGCGAGGCCGCGCTGGACGTAGATGCGGTTCGCCGCGATGCAGGACTGGCCCGTGTTGCGGAACTTGGCGACCATCGTCTGCTCGACTGCACGGTCGAAGTCCGCGTTGTCGAACACGAGCACGGGGGAGTGGCCGCCGAGTTCGAGCGAGAGCGGTTTCACCTGCGCGGCGGCCCCGGCGATGAGCTTCTTCCCCACCTCGGTCGAGCCGGTGAAGGTGATCTTGCGGCAGAGCGGGTTCTCCAGAAACTCCGCCGCGATCTCCGCCGCCGGACCGGCGACCAACTGAAACACGCCCTTGGGCAAGCCCGCCGCGTGGGCGCACTCGGCGAACAGCACAGCGCAGAGCGGCGTGGCGCTGGCGGGCTTGAGCACCACCGTGCAGCCAGCGGCCAGTGCGGCGGCAACCTTCCGCACCGCGAGCACGAGCGGGAAGTTCCACGGGCTTATGGCCGCGACCACGCCAATCGGCGACTTGATGACCAAGTGCCTCTTGTCCTCCGCCTGCGGCGGGATGACGCGCCCGTAACCGCGCCGCGCCTCCTCGGCGCACCAACGCAGATGGTCAATGGTCATCGCCACTTCGCCTGCGCTCTGTGCGAGCGGCTTGCCATTTTCGAGCGTGATGGTGCGGGCGAACTCGTCCTTCCGCCGCTCCACCTCGGCGGCAATCATCAGCAGGAAATCCCCGCGGGTCCGGCCCACGACATTCCGCCACGACTGGAAAGCGGTGTGCGCGTCCGCCAGTGCCAGTGCCACGCTGTCGCGTCCGCAGGTGGACATCTGCGCGAGCGTCGCGCCAGTGGCAGGGTTGCGGACAACCAGGGTTTGGGACGTGGTGGCGAACTCACCGTTGAGGTAGAGGGGATGCGTCTTCATGGCGGCCTCACCACAGCGGATTGGGCCGGTAGAGCGGCTGCGCCCAAGGCGTTTGCTTGCCGGCATCGAGGCCGGGGTCGGAGGGCGGTTGGGTGGTGGCGAGGTAGTCGAGGAGTTGCACGCGGATGGTCGGCACGAGCGGCCAGAGACCGTGCTTCTGCTGCATCAAGGTGATGAGTTCGTCCCAGCGTTCGCGCGTGGCGTGCGTGGCGGTGATGATGGCGGTCGAGTGGCAGGGGATGCAGTTGATTTGAACCTGCTCGCGGCCCGGGCCGGGTTTGAGCGCGGAGATGGCGCTGGTGTTCTGCGGCTCGGCGGCGGGGAGGCGGATGGCGAGGAAGAGGAGGAGGACCCAAAGATTTGGGGCGGACAAAGATGGGGCACTGCAGAGGCGGGAAAGCCGCAGAGGACAGACGGGGAAGCGGCGGGGGGCTGTGAGCAGTGGTGTGGCCGAGGGGGCGTTCCCCCTCACCCCGGCCCTCTCCCGCCGGGAGAGGGAGGAACGCATTCCGCCTTCTGCCGACAGGGGTGCCAAAGCACTTCGAGCGCTGATTGACTTTCTCCCTCTCCCAGCTGGAGAGGGCCTGGGTGAGGGGGAGCGGCGCGGGCTTTCAAGACCGTGCTCCGACGAAGCTGAGGTGCTAGTCAGCTTCATACCGCCTGGAGCGCGATGCGGTGCATGGCGTTGTTGCAGTAGCCTTCGGGGTTCCAGCCGGGGACGAGCATGGGTTGTTGGAAACCCTTCTCATCCGTGGCGCGCGCCCAGACTTCGTAGTAGCCCTTCGTCGGCAACTTCACTTCCACGGACCAGCGCTGCCAGGCGTAGCGATTGCGCGGCGGGCTGAGTTTCGCGGGCAGCCACGTCGCGCCAAAGTCGTAGCTCAGGTGCATCGCCTTCACGTCGCCCCAGCCACTCCACGCGTGGCCGCGCAGGAGGGCATGCTGGCCGACGGGGACTTCCGCGCCGCTGGCGGGCACGGTGATGAGAGCCTTCACGGGCAGTTGCTCGAGGATGGCCATGTTGGCGGCCTCGACCTTCGTGCCGGGCGCGACGGGGAACTTCGGCATCCGATAGGAATGGCCAGTCATCTTCTCGCCGTCGTGGTCACGGTCGCGGACCCAGATGCGCGCAAGCCACTTGCCGGAAGTCGAGGCGGGCCAGCCGGGGCAGACGAGGCGCAGCGGCCAGCCGTGCAGCGCGGGCAAGGGTTGGCCGTTCATCTCCCACGCGAGCAGTGTGTGCTCGTCGAGCGCCTTGGCGATGGGCACGCCGCGCGAGATGGCGTGCTTGCCAGGCGCGC